>JAKVOU010000001.1:3300000-3408794 GCA_022482625.1 Spirochaetia bacterium
GCAGTCCGACACCGGTGGAGGATGTCCTCGGGTCAATCAGTATTACCTTGTCCTTGAAACGGGGATCGGTAAGATCTTCCAGGTCCTTTGGCAATTCATCCTTGCTGAGTTTCTGGCTGTCATAGACAAAACCATAGTTGCCATAGTCGAACGGAAGGAGCCTATGGGTGGGGTCAAAGATCAAGCTGGGATCGATATTGGCCAGGTTTGCTGATTCATAAGGAACGAGAAGATCAGCCTTGTAGGCTTTCGTTGCCATATCATCCGAAATGCCGATGACGACATCAGCTTTCGGATCATTCTTTTCCACTTCCATCCGGGTCAGCATTTCACCTGTAGTTCCGGCACTGACCAGATTGACGCTGATACCGGTCTTTGCCTGGAAATCCTTGATGAGCTTCGGGCCTGGCCCCCAATCCCCGCAGAAGGAATCGTTGGCATAGACGGTGATACTTTTGTTTGCAGGTGAACTGTTGCCTGCAGCAGTTGAAACTGTCTCCGCAGTACCGTTTGCAAACAGTAGAGCTGAAGATAAAACGATGGCAATTCCCATCAAAAATGGCTTATGATACATAAAGCCCTCCTTAATTGGTTTTGCCCTTGGGTATAGAAATTGTACTTGAGATTGGAGTCTCCCTACGCTGGTATTATCCAGATCAGGTAAACGGGTTTGTTCTCAGGCATACGCCACCCCAGGACTAAGTGTTTTCAACCTAAGCCAATGGTCGATTATTGTCAAGACCTGTAAGATGCGGTAGATTGGAAACATGAAGAACTTGTTACGTGGTGAGGATGTCGCGGCCATTGATGCAGATGCACAGAGGCTGTATGGCATCCCGGCTTTGGTCATGATGGAGCAGGCCGGACTCAAGGCCTGGCAGGCAATCAGACAGGATCTGGATGCAGAACAGCCGATAGTCGTCGCCTGTGGCGGGGGTAACAATGGTGGTGATGGACTTGTCATTGCAAGGGAAGCTGTCAATGATGGTTTTGTGCATGTGACGGTAATCTTGGTCGGACATCGGTTAAGTGATTGCAATCGGATCCATCGGTCGATTATCAAGGCTTATGGGATACCTGCATATGAGGAAGAAAGCCGCTTGGAAACTGCAGCTACCCAAGCTTTGTCTGCAGCGTCCGTGATCATAGATGCTGTGACGGGGACAGGACTGAAGAAAGAAATCGGAGGTCTTGCCTCGGAGCTTGTCAAGGCAATGAACGACAATCTGAAAGCAACTGTCTATGCCATTGACTGCCCCAGTGGGATGGGGGATGAGGTTTCTGCTTCATCCCTTCATGTGCATGCCCATTGTACGCTCTGCATGGGACCTCTGAAAAGCATGTTCTACCATCCTGCACTGCGGGCACATTGCGGAAAAATCATAGAGATAAATCCATCTTTTCCTCCAGGACTTGTAGCAAAGTCAAAACTTTCCGGTTATCTTGCGGATGATGAAGTTGCCAGCTTGGATCCTTTGCCTTCCGATGCTTATAAAAAGGATAGGGGACATCTTGCCATATTCGGTGGTTGCAGCAGATACACAGGTGCACTGCGCCTTGCAGGCCGCAGTGCTTTTGCAAGCCGTGCCGGACTGGTGAGTGCTATCTGTGACAGGGATATTTATCCGATCATAGCAGGCGAAAGTCCAAGTGTCATTGTAAGGATGCTTGATGAAACTGATACGGTAGAACCGTATACTGCTGTTCTTGCTGGTCCTGGCTGGGGTGGAGGAAGGGAAGAGTTGCTGACAAAGTTGCTCCGTTGCAGCAAACCGCTTGTCATTGATGCTGATGGTATCAGGGCTTTCGCCAATCTATATGCTGAGGGCAAGGTTGCTTCACATCAAGGTACGGTCATCTTGACACCACATTTGGGGGAACTGCATTGTCTCTGCAAGGCAGTGATGCCCGACAGGGCTGCTGGATTGGGAAAAGAGGACTCTCCTGCTTCTTTTCTTGAGACACTTTCTGCCTTGTCTGAAAAAATCGATGCAATTATCGTGGCAAAAGGAGGGGTTACCTATGTGGCTGTTCCAGGCAAACTTCCTGTTGCAGTCAGCGGAGGCAATCCTAGTCTCGGCGTTGCAGGAAGCGGTGATGTGCTGGCTGGATGCATGGCAGGTCTGCTTGCAGGTGGTTTGTCTCCTTTCAAGAGTGCTTTGTCTGCAGTCCTGTGGCACCAGGAAGCGGGAAGATATGCATTTGCCAAAGAAGGGTATTATTCGAGTGAAGATCTGATACCATTCCTTGCAAAGGTAATAGCCACATGATGCAACTTTGGCTACTGACCATCTTTTATTTGGTTTACACTGGTTTGTTGTTGTCAACGCCATATCTGGGAGTGAGAATTCCTTCGTTGCTCAACCTGCGTGATTTTCTCTTTTCTCATGGCAAATTGATAAAAGTAGTTGCGATAACCGGCTATATCATAGGGACATGCAATTTGGTTTTTCCATTGGAACCGGGTCCCATAGTGCTTGGAGACTTGTTTCCTGCATTGTTTACCTTTTGGTCTGCTATCTGGTATACATTCCGGATTCATAAAGGAGAAGAAGGTGGACAGTTTGGTATGGATGGAGAAGAGTGTAAGAAGTATTGGCGTCGAGCCATAACACTTCTTAGTGTCGCTTTTTTGCATTTTTTACTACCTTTCTGGGTATTGTTATAAACTAAGGAGTGTCTGTCTTGGAAACTGAAAAATGGGAAAGGGAAAGAATCACTACAAGTGGTATCTGCTTTGATGCCACAGGTAGGGTACTGATAGCAAAACGTGAGGATAAAGGTTCCATAGGTGGCAAGTGGGAATTTCCCGGAGGGAAAAACCGTGACCAGATCGGAGAAACCATAAGTGAGACTCTGCAAAGGGAATGGAAGGAAGAACTTGGAAAGGAAATTGAGGTTAAAGGCCTGCTTGCAACCCATGAATTCATCAACAAGGGAACGCTATACCATCTCAAGGCATACGAAGTAAAGCTGAAAGATGAAGGTCCGTTCACGTATGCGGTTCATACACAGTTCAAATGGGAAAGTCTGGATAAGCTTCGTTTCTATGATTTTGCACCGAGTGACAGGGCAATCATCGAAAAATTAGGGGGAAAGCCTTGTTTGCCGCTTATAGCCGATATGGGAAGAAGGCTGGAATCTTCTGATGGCCATACGGTCATTTGCCTGACAGGTGGAGGAGGAAAGACTTCCAGTATGGTAGCCTTGGGGGCATATTACAGAAGCCTTGGGAAAAAAGTGCTTATCGGGACAACTACCAAAGTCCAGTCTCCCCGCTGGTATGATTTCAAGGCGGATACGGTAATCTTGGATGAGGGAGAATTCTTTTCCCATGAACCGGAAGCAGGCAAGACAGTATTCTTTGCACAGGGAGAACTGATGGATCCTAAAAAAGTCCATGCCCCACGGGAAGAGATCTTTGACCTGATGACAAAGAACTATGATGTTGCCATTCTTGAAGCTGACGGAGCAAGGATGCTTCCTCTCAAACTTCATACGTCACGGGATCCTGTAATTCCAAAAAGTACGACGGCCGTCGTTGCCTTGTTGGGAATGAGTAGCTTTGGGCAGGTAGCGGCTGATGTCTGTATGGATGAAATACAATTATGCAGGGTCGATGGCCCGTATCTCCAGGCTCTGCTGGAGGACGAGGAGGGGGTTTGCAAAGGAATGCGACCTGATACGAAAAACCTTGTACTTTTCAATCAATGTGATCTTCTTGATGCACGGCAACTGGCGTCCATCAAGGCTTTGCAGTTTTCCTGCCCTGCTTTGTTTGGTTCTGTCAGGCATGATTGCCTGTGCTGAACATGAATAGGAGGAATTGTGGACAATCTATATGATTATCTGTACTGGCGTGGGGATCTGAGCTTTGATACTGTGGCTCCCAATGAGATAGACATGGTCATCTTTGCCGTGCTTTCCTATGTCGATTATTCCAGTGTGCTTCCTTTGGGCAAAGTAACAGAAGGCTATATGTTACCCGTACTTGTAGAGAAGATGGATAGTGCCGGTGCATTGAAGCCAAAGAAAGGTACTCCCGATTTTGAGGTAGAATGCTTGTCGCTGCTGCCGTTGCTTGCCAGTAAACCTCGTTTCAGCAAGACCCGGGTGTTTGCCTATTCATGCCATCTTGATAAGGACAATGCCCTTCAGTTCGCTGCCGTTTCCTTCCTGCTGGAAACGGGGAGCCTTGTGGTTTCCTATCGTGGTACCGATGCATCCCTCATAGGTTGGAAAGAAGATTTTCTGATGAGTTTCAAGGTTGCCGTCGGTTGTCAGGAGCTGGGCTTTGCTTATCTGAAGGAAGTTGCGTCAAAGACTTCTGGACAGGTATATACGGTAGGGCATTCAAAAGGTGGCAATGTTGCCTCCTATGCTGCAATGAAAGCTGATGCGGGTCTCCAAAAAAGGATCAAGGGCATCTATAGCTTTGATGGTCCTGGTTTCAATGAACAGACACTTTCCACATTGCGCTGTTCCCAAGTATGTGACAGAATTACCACTCTCGTACCACAGGGTTCTGTGGTAGGCATCCTGATGCAACATGAGGAACCGATACAGGTTGTGTATTCGGCAAAGAAATCCGGTATCATGCAGCATTTTCCATTTTCCTGGGAAGTTGAAGTCAACCATTTCAAGAGAATGGAGGAGCGGGACCGCTCTTCTTTGGTCTTTGATACCGGAATGAGAAAATGGCTTGAAGGCCTGAGTAAGAATGAGATGCAACTTTTTGTTGATTCGGTATTTGCCTGCGTCGATGAGGCAGGAGCCAATCGTTTCAGGGATGTCGTGACCAAACCGGGCAAAACACTTTCAAGTATGCTGAAGGTCTATTCTCTTACTGATCCTGAATCCAGGAAACAATTAGAGAAGGTGCTTCGGTCTTTCTTTGCTTCGATGGCTTCTGCTTCTTCTGACCAATATCAGACAAAACGCGAGGCCTTGCTGGACACCTTGCGCAAGAGCCGGAAGGTGAGGTCTGGTATTTCATTCGTAGAGAATAAGATAGGTAAAATATAACGCTTGAATAGATATTGAAAGAGGAAAAGTTTGACTTTTTTCTGTTAGCTATGTAAAGATAAAGATTTTGTTGATAGGAAACAAATCGGACCGAAGCTCTGTCAAGATACCTTTGGCCCGATTTGTTTTTTCCTATAAAGGATATATATTACAGTACTGTGTTGTCAGGAATAATTGCATTCTTTGTGATGACGATGATGCCGTCACGTATGGAATACATTTCCTTGTCGCAATTATCTCTTGGGAAATCATCAATTCCGATGCGGCAACCATTTCCGATTCTGGCGTTCTGGTCAATGATTGCTTTTCTGATCAACGTTCCCTTTCCTATGCCAAGGTTGGGGATATGTTTCCTTGCATTTTCTTTTTTGTCATCTGGCGTTTCATACTTGGAAGCGCCCATGCAGTATACTCCATCCAAGGAAGCTCCGCTTTCAATGATTGTCCGTACGCCTATGATTGAATTGACGATATAGGCATTGGTTATGATCGAACCTTCGCTGGTGAGGGAAGAACTGATATTGCAGAAGTTGAGCTTCGTAGCAGGCAGATGTCGCCTGTGTGTATATATCGGGTGATCCTCATCATAGAAGTTGAATTCCGGTTGCATTGAAGCCAGGTTGAGATTGGTTTCATAGAACGCTTTGATCGTTCCGATGTCCTCCCAGAACTGATCAAAGAGATAAGCGCATACTTTCCTTTCCTTGATTGCCTGAGGGATGATTTCCCTTCCGAAATCGGTCAGGTCATTGTCCAGGACCTGGTCCATGGTCTGTGCATTGAATATGTAGATTCCCATGGAAGCCAGGTATTCATTGGAAGCATCGACATGTTTATGAAGACTGTCCATCATAAGCTTGTCCGGTACTTTGTACTGGCTTATGTCCAGTTCATCTGAAGGTTTCTCAAGAAAGTTCTTTATTACACCTTCCTCATCAGCCCCGATGATGCCTAGTCCGGTTGCCTGCTTGCGGGAAATCGGCTTTGCTGCGATCGTAATCTCAGCACCGCTTGCAATATGATGGTCAAGGGCTTCCTTGAAGTCCATCCGATACAACTGGTCACCGGAGAGGATGATGTAGTATTCAACCTGTTGATCCTTGAAGTGCACAAGATTCTTCCTTACTGCATCGGCGGTACCCTGATACCAAGAATTGTTTGTTATCGTCTGTTCGGCTGCAAGGATTTCGACGAATCCGTCAGTAAAGGGCCCGAATTTGTAAGTGTTGGTGATGTGGTTGTGCAAAGAAGCTGAGTTGAACTGAGTCAACAAATATATCTGCATGACTTCACTGTTTATGCAGTTTGAAATAGGAATGTCTACCAAGCGGTATTTTCCCGCAAAGGGAACCGCCGGTTTCGCTCTGTCTTTGGTCAGTGGATACAGCCGAGTTCCTTTTCCGCCACCAAGGATGATTGCCATTGCCTTGTGTTTTTTCATTTTGTTTCTCCCATAGTATAGATCATATGATATTCTTTTGCAGAACGATCCCATGTGAAATCAGTCTGCATACCTCTGGTCCTCATAGTTTCTATGCAATCACTATCCTCCTCATATACCCTTAGGGCTATTTTGACGGCTTCTTCAATGCCATGTCCGCTCATTTCAGTAAAGAGGAAGCCTGTTGCATGCGTTCTGTCCTGTGTAAAATCAACAATAGTATCGGCCAATCCACCTGTCCTGCGCGCTATGGGTAACGTCCCATACCGCAGAGAATAAAGCTGGTTGAGCCCGCAGGGTTCATACCTGCTTGGCATAAGGAAGAAGTCGCTGCCGCCTTCAATCCTATGTGCAGCTTCATTGGAGAAAAGTATCTGTACAGGAAACATTGCCGTTCCTTTCTCCGATTGCGTGTAATTTGTTCTGGATATACTCATCTCCAGTACCGATGATCAGGAACTGAACCCTCAGTTCCTGGGCCATACGTTCAAGGGCACAAGGTTCTCCCTCAAGCAATTCGACGAACCCTTTTTGTTCTGCCAATCTGCTGATCATGCTGATCAGCGGCACATCTGCATTAGTTTCCAGTTTGAATTCTTTCTGGATTTCTGCCTTGAGCAAGCTTTTGCCATGCAAATCTTCACTGGAAAAATGTTGGGTAAAGAACCTGTCAGTCATACTGTTCCATTCGTTATAGTCAATGCCGTTCAATATCCCGGTAAGCACACCTGACCTTTCTCTTAGTATGCCATCCAGCTTACAGCCATATTCAGGCTCCTGGATCTGTTTTGCATATGTCGGACTGACAGTGGTAATCCTGTCTGCATAGACAAGACCAGCCTTGAGCATGTTGATTCGCTTGCCTGGACCAGTTCCCATAAAAATGCCAGCTTCAGGGATGAAGTCAGCAGAAAAAGCATCCAGTCTGGCAAAATCACCCTGGTAGGCAAGATTGTGGATAGTCAGTATGCTTTTTGTCTTTGCAAAGAAAGTATTTTCTGATGTCCTGAGCAGGAATGGTACAATACCTGCTGTCCAATCATGACAATGGATGACATCAGGCTTCCAATCCAGTTCCAGACAGAGGGGAAGTACCGCCTTGTCCATCAACATGAACCTGACGAAATTGTCCGGATAGGGGGCGAACGAGGTATCTCCGTAGATACCTTTCCTTTCTGTGAACAAGGGGTGACAGAGTGCAAGGTAACTGATACCGTCTATTACCTGTTTCCTGACCGTGACCTGTTCAATTTTGTTCCTGAGGGAAATGGAAAGGGTTGCAAGGGGTTTGGAAAACCCCGTAAGATCAACATTACCATATGCCGGCATCACAATGGCGACTTCATCGCCCTGTCGTACCAAAGCTGCAGATAAAGAGCCGACTACATCTGCCAATCCTCCTGATTTTGAAAAGGGGACCGCTTCACTAGTTACCATGAGGATTTTCATACTTTAATTACAGCATCATAGGGTACGCGCGTCAAGGAAAACCGCATTATTTTCCTTCGATTAGACAAAAGAATGACACGTTTGGGCAACGATGTCCCTTCCGTGTCATTCTCCGATGCACATTTTGTCAGATTATAGCATGTCAATGCGATGCGTAGGCATTACCTTCAATTTCATCAATGTATTCACTGGCAATATGAGCGGCAACAGCTCCGTCCGCGGCTGCAGTAACAACCTGTCTGAAAGGAGTATTTCTGACATCCCCGATAGCAAAGAGTCCGGGCATTTTCGTTTCCATCCTGTCATTCGTCATTACGTAACCTGTTTTGTCCAGCAGTTCCTTGTCAAGCATCTCAGTTTGGGGGAGCATGCCTGCAAAGATGAAGACTGCACTCGTCGGTTTTGTTACATGTTGACCGTCTACGGTAGATTCCAGTTCAATGGCAGTTACCTTTGTCCCATCACCTTTGATGCTGACAGGCTTGAAGTTCATCATTGTCTTGATTTTTGAAGCAGAGATTTGTCTGACCAAGTTGTCCTGGGCTCTGAAACGGTCGCGCCTATGTACGAGCGTGACGTCATCACTCAATTTGGAAAGATAGAGGGCATCAGTCAGGGCTGTGTCTCCTCCTCCAATCACATAGATGGTCTTATTCCTGAAGAAAGGGCCGTCACATGTGCCGCAATAGGATACACCCTTGCCGCTGTAGGTTGCTTCTCCGTCAATGTCGAGCACCCTATGTTTTGCTCCTGTTGCAATGATTACAGTCTTTGCCTGTACGGTTTCTGATTTCAGGTTGACTTCGAAATACTTGTCATCTTTCTTGATGGAAACCAGTTCATCATAAAGCAATTTTGCCCCGAAATTCTCGGCTTGTCTCTGCATCTTGTCTGCCAGTTCAAAACCTGTGATGGCTTCGTCGAAACCTGGATAATTCTCTATGCGGTCAATGAGCATTGTCTGCCCACCGGCAGCAAGTTTCTCTATGATCAGTACATCCCTGCCTGCTCTTGCACCATATTGAGCTGCAGCCAATCCCCCCGGTCCACCACCGATGATTGCTATATCAGTCTGTTTCATTGCGTTTTCCTTTGACCCTATTCATTGTTCTTAGCTATAGGGTAGCATCGAAAATGCAAAAAGAAAAGCGACAATGTCACAAAAAGAGGATGACCGAACTGACGGTACATCCTCTCATATGGTTATGAAAATGTTTGGTTATGGTTTAGCCTTCAGCTCTCAATTGCTGCAGTTTCTTTTCCAGAGCTATTTCAGCATCACTCTTCCTGACATAGACGGGACCTGTTCCCGTTTCATCTGCGCCTTTTTCCTTGAATTGTCTTTCTGCCAGATGTGCGAGCTGGACGCCGATATCCTTTGGCGTATCATCAAGTGACAAGCGATTTGCTTCGACGCCAGCACCGATAAGTTTCTGCTGGAAAATCTGGGAATCTGGACCTGTGATGAGTACAGGTTCCTTGTCTCCTAGCAGTTGGACTACTTCACTCTCATGACAATCCATGTCCCTTGTCAATCTCTTGTCTCCGCGATAAAGGGCTATATAAAATCGCTTTTTCCTGGCATCGATTGCGGTTACTGTAATACCGGAAAAGAATGTCGTAAAGGAAGCAAGCAGATCCATTGTCGAAACAGAAACCAATGGTATTGAAGTTGCACTGCTGATGCCTTTCATTGCACTCATGGCTATACGTAGGCCAGTGAATGAACCAGGTCCGGCTGTGCATGCAAGCAAGTCAAGGTCTTTGAGCTTTAATTCCTGTTCCTTAAGCAAGTCCAGGATTGAGGGGAGCAGGTTTTCACTATGGTGCATGCCATCATCCCTGCATAGGCTTGATGTTCCCTTTTCAGTAACCAGAGCCAGATGCATTAGCTGGGTGCTGGTATCAGCTGCCAATATTCTCATAGTTCCAAACCTCTTATTTCAATCTTCCTTGATTGGTCCGACTGTATTTCCAATGTAACGAAAACAGTATTCTCAGGGAGTAGGTCATCAATCTTTTCGGACCATTCAACCAAGGTAACGCCCTTGCTGTAGAGCATTTCCTCTCCTCCGATCATTTCAAATTCATCATCTCCTGAGAGACGATAAAGGTCCATGTGATAGAGGGGCAATCGTCCTTCATATTCCTGGACCAACGTAAATGTCGGGCTTACGATAGCTTCGCTGATGCCAAGGCTACGGGCAATTCCTTTTGCAATGACCGTTTTGCCGGCTCCAAGGCTTCCTCTTAGGGAAATCACCAGACCCTGCGTACACTTGTCTCCGATTTTTTCACCAAGCTTTTCAGTCTCATTTGCACTGTTGCTGATGAACACACTCATCCTTGTCTTCTCCTTGGTGCCCTTCCTGGTGCTTTTCTGCTTCTTTCAATGTTTCGTCATCAACGACTTCTTCAATGATAGGATCGGAAAGTCTGTCACCGGTGGCACTGCAATAATCCTTGCTCAACTGTATGACCACCGGGTCCCTTTGGTCAACTGCCCTGGCATTTTCAAGTAATTTCCTTGCCATGTCATATTCCTTGTCTTTTAGGCAAAGATAGGCAAGGTTGGACAGAAGCTTTACATTTCCCTTGTCAAGGTCGATGGCAGTGTTGAGGTAAGTCTTTGCCAATTCCCTTTCTCCGCATTCCAAGGTACAGATTGCCAATTCATTGTAGATTTCACCGTTCTTCTGGCCAAGTTTCAGACAGGTATAGAAACTTTCCCGTGCTTCATCGAATCTTTCAAGACGACGAAGTGCCCAGCCCTTCAGGAAATGTGCATTCCATAGCTTTGGATTTTCTTTCAGATATTCATTGAGTAACTCAAGGGCCTTTTCCTCATGGCAGAGCTGAATTTCATCATAGGACTGCAGCAGTTTCGTGTCGTTGCTGATTTTGCTATGGATGTCATCAAGCAGATGGCTTACATGTCCTCTCTGCTTGTCATCCTTGTCTGCAAACTCAAGGTACTTTTCCAGATAATCCCTGGCTGTATCTATATTGTTCTGGTAGACATGGAAATACCCAATCTCACGCAGTAAATCTGGATTTTCAGGAAAACGTTCCGTTCCTTCTTTCAGTGTATCCAAGGCTTTCTGCTGATAAAGATCAAAAGTCTCCGAATTGCCAGCTTCCTTTTCTGCCGTTGCCCTGGTTGAGTAATGGGTAGCCAGGTTGATATATGTGGTACTTTGCGGAAGCAAATGGTTTACAGCAAGGAAAAGCTCTTCGCTGAAATCATAATTCTTGCCTTTTTCCTTTGCAATGGCAGCAATGTTGAGTTCCTCTACGCAATCAGGCTGGGCAGCCAGGATGAAATCCTTGTAGTAGCTATAGAATTTGTTTTCCGGTTGCCAGGCAACGATTTTTATCATTGCTGCAACAATCATTTCGATGGTAATGCCGTCCGATCCAATTTCTTCCTGTCCGTCCGGAAGCTGGACTGGAAGCGGAATACTCGGATTGATGTGAAGATTGCCGATATCCTGTTCCATGCTTGCAGGAAGAGTGATGTACACTATTCCCCTCAAATGGTCATGTTTCATATCCATTGTGTTCTGTTTCCTTGGTAGCTGTCAGAAAAAGTGGTACGGAGGAAGCAAGCTCTTGAACCGTTGGGTTCAAGTGGGAAACCAGTTGGTGCGAAATTCTGTTCCGACGGTAGTCGGAGCAATGCAGTCGCACTATGCCGTGTCCCTTACATGTAGGTTGAGCCAAGAGACTAGCGCCTCTCTACCGTACCACGTGTCAGCAAATATAAATATATCTCTTGGGCCTGAAGCCCATCCAGCTGTACTATACAGTATTTCTCTTGAGTTTCATAGAGGAAAAACAAAAAATCTGAGTTCCTTCCCTGCAGGGTATTGCAGAAAGGGAAGCAACACAAGGAAAAAGGTCCTGTATCTTTTTATTTTTATTTTTCCCTGATTATCTGAAAGCAGACTTTCCAAGGTTCCTTAGGCCCATGATAGAGATATTGGGGATGTACGGGGGCTCCCCAGGTATCATCGCCTCCGATGCCGCAGCTGCCATGCATGATCCGTACGACATTGTAACTGTGGTTTGGTAGGTCTTCCAGATGTCTGGACTCCTCGATTTCGTGACATGACCATGGCAAGACGGAAGTCTCAAAGATGCTGTTGCAGGTAATCCTGAGACCTTTTCCCTTTTTGTTTACAATTTCGATGTATCTGATGTCAGTCTTGTTCCCTGTTTCCTGTGGATACATATAGGGCAATGCCTGGTCTTCTACGATTTCTTCACCGTAACCGAGTTCACACGATTCCTTTCTGTCTGCATAGGCCTCGCAGGTCTTGTTGCCATAGTAGCATAGATGGTCATATTGTTTGTCCATCGCAAAGCTGATTCCAAAGCATGGCATGTCGGAGCCAAAGCCTTCTCCACGGTCAAGTATCTTGATTTCTATCATTGCTCTGCCGTTGCTTGCAAATGAGAAATCCAAGCTGCATTTCATACTTGCCATATCTACGATTGACATACAGTGATTTTTCCAGATTTTGAAATCAATGACCTTCCGATAGAGGGAAGCGCATTTGTATTTTTCCCAGCGTATCGTACTGCCGTTTGCCAATTCATTTGATGTCGGGGCTCTCCATATCTCAAGTGAAATCGGAAGCTTCAGAATGTTTTCCTGTGCTGTCAGAATGGCAGTAAGACTGCCATAGTGCAGTTTGTTTACAAGAAACTGTATATCGTTTGCCTGTGCACCGACATTATCTTTGCCGATGATCAAAGGCAATGCTTCATTGTCTTTGATTGCAACAAAGCAAGGGTTTCCTGCTTTGTCTGACAGCGAAAGGGATGATGAGACGATGATATGCCCTGCAGACAGCCAACCCCGTCTTCTTGCCTGCTGTGCCTTTACACAGAGCACAAGTTCCCCTTTCTCCTGTACTTGGGGGATCTTATCAAGCCTGACGACAGTTTCCTGGCGGGGTAATATTATCCTGTTGATGCAGGTGCTCTGGATTTCTTTCCCGTCAAGCCGATAGGAAAAGATGAAGCGGAGATCGGAGGTATCGGTAAAAGACCTGCGGTTTTCGATCAGCACCTTGTCTTTTTCGATGATAATCCTGATCGGGCTATAGAGTTTCTTTACCTCTTCGGCCTTGGCACTTTTATCACTGTCGGCAAAGAAAAGGCCATTGCAGCAGAAATCTTCATCGGTAGGGTATAACCCATGGGTTCCGCTGTAAACTTTCCTGCTCTTTGGAATCAGAGCAAGTCCCTGGTCACGGAAATCCCAGATGAATCCTCCTTGATAAGCCGGATATCTGTCTTCAAGGTCCGTATATGCTTTCAGCCCACCGCAAGAATTTCCCATTGCGTGGCAGAATTCGCAGAGGATAAAAGGCCTGTCACCATGTATGTTAAGAAAAGTTGCGACATCCTGTGGTTTTGTGTACATTTGGCTTTCTATGTCACTGATTTCCCTGTATGGAGAATCAAAACGTACATTTTCGTAATGGATGAGCCGTCCGTCATGAAGATTCCTCAGGCACTTGCTTTCTTCCATGAGTATCGGTCCATCAAAGCTTTCATTTCCGCATGACCAAAGTAAGATAGAGGTATGGTTTTTGTCTCGCATAGCCATATTTCTTGCTCTGTCCAAGACCAATGGTTCCCATTCCATGTGATTTCCCGGAAGACGGTCCTGAGTCAAGTGCCCATAAGTATCGATGCCTGTTCCATGCGTTTCCATGTTTACTTCATCGATGACGTAGAAACCCATGCGGTCACACAGCCGATAAAACAGGCTTTGGTTGGGATAATGTGAAGTGCGAATGGCATCGATATTGTGTTCCTTCAGCAGCAGGAGGTCCCGGATAATGTCTGATGTCCCGATTGCACGCCCTTTGTCCGGTGCAAATTCATGCCTGTTGATACCATGGAAAACCAATCGTGTGCCGTTGAATTTCATAATGCCGTCGTCAATCTCGATACGTCTGAATCCAAACTCTTCTTCTTTTGTGTCCAATGTCATTCCTTGGGCATCGATAAGCAGCAGCTTGATGCCATAGAGCATAGGTGATTCGCTGCTCCACGCAAGCAAGTTGGACAGATGGAAGGTTGGAAATGTATTGGTTCCTTCCGAGACAGTGTATCGACCAAGGCGGGTAGGATAAGTCTTTTCCGTATGAGCCAATTGTGTTTCACTGATGCAGCTGGAAAGGTCGGCAACCTCACTGAGCCGGATTTCTATGGTTTTGGCCTGGTTGCCAAGAATTTCAGTTTCAATATCCAATGTTCCGTCCGTCAGGTTCTTTGACAACAACGGACGTACGAAGATGTCGTTGATCCTGTCTTGGTTCGGAAAGGAAAGATACACCGGTCTGAAGATACCGGAAAAACGCCAGAAATCCTGATCACCTAACCAACTTCCTGTGGTGTAATGGGCAACAATGCAGCTGATGATGTTTTTCCCTTTTCTAAGAAGTGGGGTGAGGTTGAAGACTGAAGGTGTAAATCCATCTTCCTTGTAGCCGATGAACGTACCGTTGAGAAAAAGTGCAATGCAGCTTTCGACTCCATCGAAAGTGATATGGGTGGCTTGTATTTGTTTTGCTATGAAACTCTTGCAATAGACTGCAATCAGATTGTCATGCTTCGGTATGTCTGGAGGGACCAATGCTTCTTTTCCATCCCATGGATATTGGGTATTGACATACTGAGGCATGTCAAAATCTTGCAACTGAAGTTCTCCAGGGACTTGGACTGGTCTCAGTTTTGCAGGAATCTGTCCTGCGAATACAGCTTCTGGAACTTCTGACGGGTTCCTGTATATTGCTACTTGCCATCCGTCTGCCAGGATGGTGACTTTTCGCCTGTCATAGGGATCTGCACATATTTTTTCCGTGCCTTCATTGAAATGTTCCAACGATGAAAACCAGCTTGCATCGAACATGTTGTCTTCTCCCTCTATCAAATCAAGCAGATAGGTTGCCATACGCTAAGTCTTGGTGCTGTATCGCAGAGCTGTCCTCTGTCAGAATACCTGTAGTGTAGGAAAATTTGAAAACACAGGGAAAGATCAGTCTTTGTTGCCATAGTACTCGTATGTCTCCTAGGATAGTTGCTAATATGTTATTGCCTTCAGTGCTGTAAAACAATTCTATATCTCATGACTACTGTTGAAAAGATATTGGCAGAGGAAAATATAAACGGATCCAACTTTATAAAAGTAGCTTGAAGTCATCTGTTGTTATCAGCCAGAATTTGGCTGGAAATTGCAATAGGCCACTTTGACCGTAAGAAAGTAGACTGACGTTGCGTCATAAATGAAAACATTGTTTCTGGATTCCAGTTCTCGGAGTGACAAGTATGATTTCATACTTGAGCGGACATATGCATTGGCTTACCATCGGAAATAGGGCCATTGACGAATCTATTTCATAGGGAGAACCGTAATATGACCCGAGACGTAATCGATCAGGACTGTCATAGAAAAACGGACCGGTAATCCGGTCCGTCCTAGATTGTCAGTTGACAGTACTGTAGCTTCAGACAGTTTTGTCTTCTTCTACAGGAATGTCTCCAGCGGGTACTTTTCCCTTGGAGTCATCGTCAGCATCCTTGATTTCACCATCAAGCATGGCATCATTGAGTTCAACGGTGTCACTGTTAAGTGCGTCTCCTGCTGTATAATTATCAGCAGCATCAAGTTCTGCATTCTGATTTTCCAAGAAATCAATGTCATCCAACCCATCAATGGAATCGAGAGTCTCCAAAGAACTTGCAATACTCTGAGTAATGAGTTCTTCCTGCTCCTGATATTTGAGAATAGATTCCTCAAGTTCTGCATTGTGCGTCTTGACGAAATTATAATCAGCCTGCAACCTGTTGTACTCAGCCTGAAGTGCATCCTTCTCTTCCTGGAGGTCTGCATTTTCTTTTCTGAGCATTGTAATCAGTGTTGCTGCTTTTTTTGTTCTAAGAGCCAGTTGCTCTATCTGATCAGTCAATGATGCCATTGAATTACCCTCCTTGCTGGTATTACTTTGACAACCCAACTTTTACCTGATTGACCAAGGCTGAAAAAGAAGTCTTGTCCTCAATAGCCATATTGGACAAAGCTTTTCTGTTGATCTGAATACCAGCCTTGTTCAAGCCGTGCATGAACTGGGAATAATTGAGACCCTCAGCACGAACTGCAGCATTGATTCTTGCAATCCACAGTTTGCGGAAATCTCTCTTTCTTTCCTTACGACCCCGGTATGCATATTGTCCGGCTTTTGCAACAGCATCCTTTGCTACACGGTTGTTCGTGCTACGACGTCCATAGTAGCCTTTTGCCTGCTTAAGGATTTTCTTCCTTCGGTCTTTTCTTTTTGTTCCGTCTACTGCTCTCGGCATTTTCTCATTCCTCCCTTAACTGTATGGCAGCATAACCTTGGCGGTCTTTGCTGCTTTCGGATCAAGAATACCGGAATGACGAAGATTTCTCTTTCGCTTGGTAGACTTCTTAGTAAGAATATGACGAAGTCCTTGCTTTTTGTAGCGGACTTTGCCAGTACCAGTTACACGGTACCGTTTTGCAACGGCCTTTCTTGTTTTCATCTTTGGCATTTTTCGTACCTCATATCTGCGCCCACAAGGAACAAGCCCCCTTGGAGCAACATTAATTCCTTATCCATACGGATAAGGTTTTATCCATTTTCAACAGGTTTCTTTACCGAAGGGCCCTTGATAGGAGAGATTGTCATACTCATCATCTTGCCTTCCATTACGGGACGCCTGTCTATATTATAGGATACACCATATCCAGTCAGTGTATCAAGTATCTTTTCTAACACTACTCGGCCCAGCTCCGTATGTGCAAGCTCTCTTCCTCTGAACCTGATGCTTACCTTTACCTTGTTGCCTTCTGCAAGAAAAGCCCCGATGGCTTTGCTCTTTGTTTCCATGTCGTGCTTTTCAATCTTAGGTTGCATCCTTACTTCTTTGATCTTCACGACAGTTTGGTTTTTCTTGGCTTCTCTTATTCGCTTTTCTTGTTCGTATCTATATTTGCCGAAATCAAGTATCTTGCATACGGGTGGTTTTGCATTCGGCGATACTTCCACCAAGTCCAACCCTTCTTCTTCTGCCAGTTTGATTGCGTCGAAAGTACTCATTACACCGCGCTGAACTCCTTCAGCATCAATGACGAAAATATCTCTTGCACGAATCTGTCTGTTGATTCTTAAATCCTTTGTTGCCATCGAACTCCTGTGTGTTTGTTCAAAACAAACACTGTTTGCTAATCTTAATTAATTTATGTATCAGCCATACTGACTTGGATAATATAGTAACATGCAATTACTAGAAATGTCGAGGGTAAATCCTGTACTTAGCTGGTTTTTTTGACTATTTCGGTATCATTGGCAGTATGGCATGCAAATTCTTTGATTGATACCGGACAATTTGAGGCGCTGTCTGTCCAAGGAAAGACAACGCCTCAAGAAGCATCAGTCCTGGTTAGTCAAGAGCATGTCCTGCACTGCCAAGAACGTCTTTGTTCTTATGTTCGTACATAAGCTTAAGGGCTTCACGGGCTGGTCCGAGATATTTGCGTGGATCAAATACACTTGGCTGTTCATCAAGGATACGACGAATGGTCCCTGTCATGGCAAGGCGTCCGTCGCTGTCGATGTTGATCTTGCAGACTGCGCTCTTTGAAGCTTTCCTCAGCTGTTCTTCTGGAATTCCGACATTGTCCTTCAGTTTCCCGCCATGATCATTGATCATCTTGACGAATTCCTGTGGGACGGAAGAAGACCCATGCAGGACAATCGGGAATCCTGGCAGTTTCTTTTCAATTTCTGCAAGGATGTCAAAGCGCAGCGGTGGCGGAATCAGGATGCCGTCAGCGTTGCGTGTGCACTGTTCCGGCTTGAATTTGTTGGCTCCGTGGCTTGTACCGATTGAGATTGCAAGGGAATCAACACCGGTCTTGCTGACGAAATCTATGACTTCGGCAGGCTGGGTATAGCTTGAATGTTCTGCAGATACTTCATCCTCGATGCCAGCCAATACACCCAGTTCACCTTCCACGGTTACGTCGAATTTGTGTGCATATTCAACGACTTTCTTGGTAAGTGCGATGTTTTCTTCATAAGGGAAATGGGAACCGTCAATCATGACGGAAGAGAATCCATTGTCAATACATTCCTTTGCAGTTTCGAAGCTGTCACCATGGTCAAGATGAAGCACGATTGGAATTGCACAGCCCAATTCCTTGGCATATTCTGTTGCACCTCTAGCCATGTTCCTCAACAGGTTGATGTTGGCATAATCCCTGGCGCCTTTTGAGACTTGAAGAATTACAGGTGACTTCGTTTCGACACAGGCCATGATGATAGCCTGCAGCTGTTCCATGTTGTTGAAGTTGTAGGCCGGGATGGCATAGCCACCTTTGACAGCTTTTGCGAACATGTCCCTTGTGTTGACAAGACCAAGTTCTTTGTATGATGTCATTGTTTACTCCTTGATGGTTTTTGTTTTGTTGCGTCCACAATGTTATCTCTTTGTGTACTTTCGGTCAACAAGGAGCATAGGTTTATTGACTTATCAATACGGCTGTTGTTAGACTTTCCGCATGAAACCTGCCGATCGACATCCATGTGTAGCTGTTTTTGTTCCTTTGGGAATTTTTATAGCGTGCTTTGTTTATTATAGCTGTTTTATGCCACGGATTCTCATCGTTACGGACAGCATATATAATGATGCTGTCATTGCCCATGAACAGGGGGCCATACGCAGGAAACTGCTTGCCAGGGGAATGTCTGAAAAGGTCATTGAACTTGATTCGATGGATGAACCGTGGAAAGAAAAAGTCACGCGGCGGGATTTGTTTGTCGTGCTTTCCCCGTTGGTGTCCAGGACTGCATCCCAGTTGCCTGTCGATACGAAGATTGTTTCACTAGCAAAGGGCCTTGACGGTGCTTCCGTCGTCGCTGACCGAGGAAGTGAAGACGATGGGTGGAAGCAACTTGCTGATTGGCTGCACTATAAAGGCGACCCCATATATCTGATAGACAGCAAAGGCTTGGACCGGCAGCTTGGAAAAGGCCGATGCCTTTGAAGCTGCCTTCGGCACAGATGGGCTGACACGGATTGACTGTGAAGGTGATGAGCTTCAAGTCTATGCAGATGACCTGGCTCATACCATCGGACAGAAAAATGTCGCCACGGTAGTCGTTACGGGAAGCAAATTGCTTTCTTTGCTATCAAGTAGTGATACATCCCTGCAGTTCTGTGTCGGACAGTACCAGTATGCCAGTGTTCCTCGTTCGGCGCTCAGTGCCATAGTAGCTGATGACCTTCCTGATTTTCTTGCTTCTTTGAAAGATGGGGATTCCTTGCTGCATCAAAAAGTCATCGACCTGCAAGGAGGGTTCCGAAATTGGTTACAACTGTCTCTGCAAGCTGTTCAAGAGAAACTTTTCTGATTTGTGCAGCAGTCCTGTAGGTCAATGGGATGTTAAGTGGTGTATTGTAACTTCCGCGCAATGGTTCGGGAGAAAGGTAAGGGGCGTCTGTTTCCAATAATAGCCTATCATGAGGGATTTGCCCTAGGATTTCTCTCAGTGCTGTGTTTTTTGCATAGGTAATGGGACCTGCAAAGGATATGTAAAGGTCTTTGTCCAATGCGGTCTTTGCAAGTTCTTGGCTGCTGGAAAAGCAGTGGACGATTCCGGAGAAAGAAAAGGTCCTTTCCTTCAGTATTGCAATCATCTGTTCATCAGCATCCCTGGTATGAATGATAATTGGAAGTTTCAGGCTCTCTGCAAGTTCCAGCTGGTTGATGAAGAGTTCTTCCTGCAGTTCCCTGCTGCCATAATCCCAGTGATTGTCCAGGCCGATTTCTCCTATTGCAACAATTTTCTCTGTAGTAATGTTATTTTTGAGTACTGTAAGCTGTGCATTGGTGGAGCGCTGGTCAAGCAGACCCCATGGGCCGATACCGGCACTAAGACGGATAGACGGATGCTTTTTCAGGAGCTTTTCCCGTTCAGGCAAATCATCGCAGTCAGTACCTACGTCAATGCCGCCGGCAAATCCTGAGTGTTCCATCTTTGTGAGGATTTCTTCAATATCTTTATGTTTTGCAATGCTGTTGCAATGGAAATGGCTGTCTATGAAAGGGCAATTCATTCCCTTCCAACATACTGTTGAGTTCTGCAATTCCTTTTTCTTTTTTGTTCATGTTGACAGCATATGGTAATGTCATGAAAGTGTGAAGGACTGGCAGGATTGTAAAATAAAGAAGTGATATGTGGTATGCGCTGTAACAAGATGGTGCTTGAAGTGTTTGTCCTCTTACATCGTGACTGGAAAAACTCCTGAATATAGTATCGGATGATAACCTGAGATGTGATACCATCATGCAGGTCTTGTCAGACTATACAAAAAACTGTTCATATTGCATTATAATTATGATATCCCTATACTATAGGGCATCAGATGTCTATAAGGGGTCCCTGTTTGAAACGTAAGGCGCTGTTTTTGTTTTTAGTAACTGTTGCTTCTTCCAGTGTGTTTTCAGCTGCATCGAACAAACAGGAGATTATTCCTGTTACTTCAGATTGCCAGGAAGCAATGGATATCCTTTATGTCCGACAGGGCCTTGCCTTACCTTCACAGACCGCCTCCTATAGTGTAGCTGAACTTGAGGGCATGCTTCAAAAAATTGACACAAGTAAGATGGATGCCGATCAGAAAGCTACCTATGCCTATGTCAGAGAGGTGCTTGATGCCCATTCATATGCAGGAAAGGGAGTAGGCTTCAAACTGAATGCCTATCTTAATCCAGAAGCTTATCTACATGAGAATACCGAAGATTTTTCTGGCCGTTATGGTGATGAAACTACGCTACGGGAACAATGGTTCCGTGGGTGGATGCAGCAACAGCCTGCAGCTAGTGTAGATATCGGTTTTTATGCTGCTGATCAATTATATGCACAGACTGATTTCTCATATGGCCCTACATGGGCTTATAAGGCGTTCGGAACTTCAAATTTTTCCATGAATATTCCAGGTGCCTTTGGCATGGCGTTGACTGAAGTTGATGCAAACATACCTTACCATGCCTATACTTCGTTCGGTACGGACTATTGGAACGTAGAGATTGGCCGAGACCGTTTGAATTGGGGACCGGGACAGACGGGGAATCTTCTTATCGGCGATAATCTCAAATACCAGAATATTGCAAAATATACAGTATTCGGGAAGTCGTTCAAGTTTACTTTCTTGGTTTCATTTTTTCCTCATCAGATGAATTATAAAGGTAATGAGGGTACCAACAGCCAGTATGACGAGCTGGAAGGTCTTGAAATGCTTCTGGCCCATAAGCTTGAATGGCGGCTTTTCCATGACAAGCTGAACCTTTCTATTGCCGAGGCCATTATGTATGCCGATGAAGATGGCGTCCTTGACTTCAGTGTGCTCAATCCAATGAATGTTTTCCATAGCTATTTTATGAAAGCGAACTGCAATTCCATTGCTTCCCTTAATTTGGACTTTACTGTTGGAACTACCAATTTTTATTTCCAAGGTGTTATGGATGAATATACGGTTCCATACGTTGAATCCAAGTCTGGTTCATACTATCCGGATGCATGGGGTGTGCTTTTTGGTTTGCGCAATTACCAGCCGTATGGCAAGGTGACGGAGATAACGTCACTTGAAGGAGCTTATACACTTCCATACCTTTATCTCAGAGGTAAGAGCGGTGAGGATGTCCAGGATGGCTATGGTATCAATTTTGTCGTTGCAACACGGGTATTCAGTGATGGTGATACTGACTGGGATTTCCTATGACAAGGAATTCCTGGGGTACAAGTATGGCGGGGATGCCATTGTGTTCAATGTGAATAAGAAGTTCGTACGTTACGGCAAATGGAAATTTGAAATCAATAGTTTTAATATGATTCATGGTACATTTAACATTAACACCTTGTGGCGCACGGTTACCTCTGATGTTTTTACACCGACAACTTCCAATCCTGATGCCGACAAGACGGATCTTGACGCGATTGAATATACTTCTGTATTGGGATTCTATGGAGACTTTTCTCTTTTAAATACAGTCAAACCATATTCCCAGGTGGATTTCGTGGCAATCAAGAACAAGGGCAATGTTTCTTCTTCTTTTGATTTTGACGTACAATTGACGGTAGGAGCCAGAATTAACCTTTGATTTGCTCAAGGGAGGAGTGTTTCATGGCTGTTTTTTACATGATAAGACTTGACATTAATGTACGTTGAAAATATTATCTCACACGTATGTTACAAATATCGGATAGTAGCGCAGGGGCTAGCGCACTTGGTTCGGGACCAAGGGGTCGGAGGTTCAAATCCTCTCTATCCGAATACTAGTTCCTTATAATATATAGACTTACGTTTTATAGTCTCCTAATCTAAAAATGCAGTGCTAACAAAACTGCTAACAAAGATTTTTTAGAGGTAGGGTAAAACGCATGAGAAGTCTGTACACGTTATTCAAACGAAAGAACGTTTACTATGGTATTTTCACTGTTGTATCCGACGGTAAGGAAAAACGTCGGTGGGTATCCACTGGATGTACCTCAAAAGCAAAAGCATCCAGATATCTCGATCAGCTTATAGCATCAGGGCGCATGGCTCCGGAAAGTTCCGATACGTTCGCCTTCTATGCAAAGGACTGGTGGCTTCCTGGCAAGTGCCCCTATATAAAGGAACATGAGCGTAACGGCCGTATCCTCTCAAACAACTTCATCAGGTCTTCCCGCAGTGCATTGTTGCGGTACATCCTTCCTGCATTCAAAGCAAAACACTTATGTGACATCACGACCCACGACATTGACGAGTGGAAGTATGCCCTTGTAGAGAAAAAGGGACTTTCAAACAAGTCTGCCAATTGCTACCTGTCCATAGTGAAGACGATGTTCGACTACTGGTGGCGTCATGGCTTCATCAAGGAGGACCCTGCGAAGAAGGTCAAGCAGATGTATGCCAGATGCAGGGAGCGAGGTGAGGTGTACTACGACTTTGACTATACGAAGACAAAGAAAGAGATCCCTCAAAACCTGTCGGTCTCGACTAACCAGGTCCGGCCGCCCTCAAGCTGAGAGTCTCTCTACCATCAAGGATAGACGACTTCTGCAGCTTTTGCAAGGGGATTTCTCAAAAGTCCTTGATGAAAACGGAGAACCACTTGTTCTGTGTCATGGGATAGGGGAGGAGTTCAAGAAGCAAGAAGGGAAGACACTTGTCAGACAGGTCGATGAATATTTTAAGCAGAACTAATAGGCCTGGGGACGGTAAGCCTGAACTGGAGGGGCATACAATCATCCTTGGCTCATGGTATCGGCCGGAACAAGGCTGTGGCATTTCATGCAGTTCCTGAAGTAATCAAGAATGGCCGTATCCTCGGCGAAACAGCAGATTACAAAGGCAGGGGCTATGATGCCATTGTGATCGCTGCTCCGATTACCATTGGAAATGAATCGTATATCTGCGAAGTAGTTGTCAACAAAAGGAAATCTTCAAATAATTTTTACTTGCATGAGGTCGAGGTGAAAGAAAAACTCCAGCTTGGTAACCAAGTACGAAATTACATGGATAAAAATCCAAACCGTAATACCAAAACTGGAGCTTCCAGACTCATTATAGCAAAGCTGGCGGCAGAAGGCAAGTTCAATTTTTCAAAGGCAGTCGATGAGAACGGTGAACCGCTTGTCCTGTATCATGGGACAGGAGAAAAATTCGACACCTTCAGGAAAGACAAGCTGGGTCCGCATGAGCGGGCATTCTTCTTTACGTCCAACAGGCAAAGTGCCGAAGAATACGGTGCGACTGCCATGCCCGTCTTCCTCGATATGAAGAATCCTGTGTTCCTTGATGATGGCTACAATGATGCCGAAGGGAAATCCTATGATCCGGAATCGGATGGGTTCTGGAAGGAACATGACGGCTATGTAGTGGACAGGGACGAGGACTGGAATGAATATGTCGTCAAGGAACCCAATCAGATCAAGTCTGCAACAGGCAATGCCGGTACCTTCAATCCTGGTACTGACAACATACTGTTCCAGACCATCGAACGCAACTATAATCCGAAGAATTTCAAGGAGAACCAAGAATCACTTGATAAATTCGACAAGCAAATAGAGAAACACGATACTGACAAAAGATACAAGGCAAACGAATACTATACTGCATATGCCCATACTCCCCTGGTGTATCGCGAACTTGGCTATGGTGACCTTCCTCTTGTCCTGTTCAAAAGCAAGGTGAACCAGGTACTTGCCATGCCAGGCAAACCTGCAGGTAAGGGAACACCTTATGGGGACACGATCGACATCGGAATCATCAGAAAAGCTGTCCATGGCCTGTCTGACCCACTGGCAATATTCAACAGTGTAAGACGTGACAAAGATACCAAGACATACAAAGCAGTTCCTGGTTCTTTTGTTACGCTTGTTTCTGCAGTAGACAAGAAAGGAAACCCTGTAGTAGTCCCTTTGCACATGGAACGAAAAGTTGACCGTCTCGATGTAGATGTGATTGCATCTGCTTATGGCCGGATGAAGAAGGACATCAAGGCATGGGCAGATAATGGATCCCTACGATATATTGATCAAGAAAAAGCCTCTGCTTCGGTGCTTATGTAGGGGGGGTCCCTGGGAAGGCCGTGAGTGAGGCTGAATTATACATCATGTGAATAAAAACAAAGCCAGCAGATCCGAATCCATGCAGGTCCAATTCCTGGGGGAGCGACAATCTCTGGTCTCTGATTCCAATATTATCACACGTGACGATATTGTCAACAAGTATGGGCTGACACAACAGAAAAATGACCTTCTTTTCCAAAAAGTACAGGAAAACGCTTCTCAGCTGTCGGAGGAACTGCGGAGTACCGAAGCATTGAAGGGCAAGGATGTGGCCGTAGACAAGTTGGTCAAGCATCTTGGCGATGAGGGCATGTCGCTTTCCAAGGACGATGTCGACATAGTGGACGGGATGCCGATCATCAAGGATGATCCGGGCAATGCCTATGGTCCTGATGACGTGAGAGACCTGAAGGCCGAAGTCTCCGATTCCATGGATGCCTATCCCCAACCACAGGTCCGGCAGTACTATACGGAAGAAAAGGGTTGGTCAGGAGAAGAGCCGGCTCCCATGGCGGTGAAAGACCAATGGGACAAATTCGGCTATGTGAGTTTCTTCGGAACAAGGATTGACTCTCCTGATGAGCTTGCCATGATGTATTCGATCTATCGCAACCCGAAGCTGGAATACTTCCATGTCATCATGGTCAAGGGTGACAGGGTAGTCAGGCAAGTTGCGATGTCGTCAGGTCTGTCAGCATCATCGATAGCTGTGCCGATAGGTGAGGGTTTTGGACCTGTCCGTGTGGCCATGATTGCATCCAATGCCGACGGCTACTATCTGCTGCACAACCATCCGGGTGGTGACATTACCCCTTCCCGAGCTGATATCAACGTAACAGGGCGGTATATACGCGAGCTCGAAGGATACAAGGCCTATGAACTGAAAGCAGACCATGCGAACGTGTGGTTTTTTATTGTACTTATACTTGGCCTGTTGACTGAAGCTGAGTTGGCAAGTACTATGCAGAGTAGACTTTGAAACTTGGATGGACAGATTGTTCCTGATGCATAAACAATGTCAATAGTGGACTTGATTTGTAACATTGCATTCACAAAGATGTATTGGAAAGTGAATGTATTTTCAGGAACATTTTGGTTTGCAAGTTTATTAGCGACTACAGCGGGCAAAAGGTTGCCATTACTTGTGGCAACAAACGATAAGGCTGAAGAAAACTATGATTGAAAGATATTTTGAATTTCAGGAACGGCATAAGAAGATTATCCTAGCTCTTATTATCTTGGTGACTGTTTTCTTTGCTTATCATGCTTCCCAGATCAAAATAGATGCCAATTACAGTGAACTCATTGATTCAGTCAAAGGTGATTTGCAATATGAGGGAGGAACAGGGACTTTCGATGCAACAAAGTTTTCTTTTCCGTCCAAAAAAGAAGTTGACCTTGATTCCATCATAAACACACCCATTCCTAAGGACTTTTCTGCAGAAGCCGAACATGTCTATCCCAAAAGGATAAAACAGGTCGGTGCTGATGAGCCGGTACATTCGAACCTTGTCGTGCTTGTTGATTCTCCGAATCTGTTGACTCCCGTATTCCTGACCACCTTGCAGATTGTCATGGAAAACATGCAGAATCAAACTGATGTCATTTCCATCAGTTCCTTGTTCTCGATGTATACGGTCCAGAAGAAGGGTAGCCGATTGGTCATTGTTCCGCTTTCTCCTCATAAAGGGGACCAACCTTGGACAGATGCAGAGGCTTTGGAATTCAGGAAACGGCTTGCTGCTGATGGAATCGTCAAGGAAAACTTGATCAGCAATGATTTGGATGCCATCATGTTCTCTTTCAAGATTTCATCAATCGGAGATGCACGGTTGCAGGAATTGGTCCAGCAGCTCAAGCCTTTGCAGGATCTTGGAGCTACTATTTCGGTTACGGGGGGAACACCTATACAATTGGCTATGTTCAAATATCTGCAGCATGATTTGGGTGTGTTGCTTGCATTCTGTTTCCTCATGATCTTACTTGTCTACTACCTGTCATTCAAGGCAAAGAGAAGTATGCTTCTTCCTCTTTCCCTGTCAATCATAAGCATTATCTGGACTATAGGTACGATGCAATTGCTTGGGTATTCGATTACCTTGATGAATGTAATTACTCCTTGCATGGTAATGACGTTAGGCAGTTCATATGCAATCCATATGCTTAGTGAATATTATACTGAGGTATTGGGAGGCAAGGGGTGTGTTTCTGTTCCTTGCGTGGCATCCCGTATTTCGTCGACGATTGTTTTGGCGGCAGTAACGACGGTAATGGGGTTCCTGGCTTTGCTTATTTCAGATACGGATGAAATGAAACAGTTTGGCATTGCAGTTTCCCTTGGCATCGTTTATTGTGCCTTCCTTTCGTTGACATATCTTCCTATTTTGCTGTCTTCGATGAGAATTCCACCGCAAAGTCAGCAGGAATCTTATGAGAATGGTTTCTTTACAAGAATCATCAAGAAACTTGCTGTAGCCGTAGTTGAGAAGTGGTGGAAGCTTTGTCTTGTGTTGGTCCTGATTGTTGTTGGTTTTGGGCTGACCTATGCCAAAGTATCGGTCAATTCGAACTATATGTCTTATTTTCCATCCGATGATCCTGTGTACAAGAGTTCAAAAAGCCTTGCAATGAGAATCGGAGGCGATACCTCTCCCCAGATAATCAAATTGACGGCACCCAAAGGCAGTACCCGTTTTTTTGAAGATGCCAAGAATCTGAAGGAAGTTGAAAATTTCCAGAACCAGATTATGAAGAGTCCAGATGTCCGGCAAATACTGTCATTTCCTGGTTACGTATCCTATATCAACAAGGTGTATTCGGGACATGACGGGATTCCTGATAATCCTGCAATGATTAACTTTATCCTTCGTATGATTGAGTTGCTGGAAAAACAGCAAGGTGATACGGCCAGTGTAATCAGCAGCATTATCAGTGATGACGGAAATACCACGGAACTTTTTGTCAGGAATTTTGATTCACAAGCAAAGGATCTGACGACGATAGCCAGCAGTACAAGGTTGAAGCATGTCATTGAAGCCTGTCTGCCTTTGTTGCCTGCAGGGACTTCAGTTACGGTCTCAGGTGCAAACGTAAGTGCTATGTTGTTCAGCAATCAACTGATGCATGACCAGTTCCTTTCTTCCCTGCTTGCTTACCTTTTGGTATTCCTTGTCGCCAGTCTGGCATTCAGGTCCTTCAAGATGGGATTGTATCCACTTGTGCCGGTCGGCATAGCCATAATGATGAATTTTATTTTTATGTATATTCTAGGCATCCCTTTTGATATGGTAACCATTTGCTTTGCGAATGTAGCCATAGGAGCCGGTGTGGATGATTCCATACATTTCTTGATTCACTATAAGGAGAACAAGCATCTGTTTCCCAGTTATTCTGAAAAGCAGACGATCAGATATACTATCGAAACCACAGGCAGGCCTATTGCACTTACGACTTTGTCCATTGTCGCCGGTATGCTGATGTTGGTCTTTGGGAAATATGTGCCGATACGTTACTTTGGGATTCTGATGAGTATTGCTTTGTTCAATTCAATGCTGGCGACGTTGTTGATTCTTCCTTCGGTCTTGATTTTCATTGATTTTTTGAAAAAAAAGGCCCAGAGGACAATTGGATGAAAGTGCTGATTACGACTGATATGTATTTCCCAGAAGAAACCGGTGTTGCTGAGGTTATCAGGACACAGGCTCGAGGACTGAGAAAACTGGGACATGATGCAAGGATACTTACTATATCTGAGTGTAAGAAATCTTTTTATGATACTTCTGGCAATGTGTATCGTCTCAGAGCTGCAAAATTGAAACCCTACAAGGATTCTTGGCTTTCCATTAATTATATTGATTCGCTGATACGTGATATCATCGAATGGAAACCTGATATCATACATTCACAGTGTGAATTCTTCACTATGAATTTTGCCAAGAAGATAGCTGCTGAAACAGGGTGCAAGATCATCCATACCTGTCATACCGATTTCCCTGCTTATGCTGATTATTTCATACGGAATAGGAAAATTTGGAAGACCATAGTACCTAATGTTATCCGTTACCAGCTAAAAACCGTTGAGCTTGTCATTACGCCTTCTGAAAAGAATGCCCAGATGCTTAAGAATTTTGAAATTGACAAACCAATAAAGATATTGCCCAGCGGCATTGATTTGGAAAAATTCAGGCAACGGTTATCCATTGATGAAAAGAAGCAATTGCTGAAAAAATATGGATTGTCCCCGGATGATTTTATTCTTGTCTCCATCTGCAGGCTTACAAAGGAAAAGAATGTCCAGGGAACCATCACTGACTTTTCGCATATTGATATTCCAGGTTGCAAATTGCTTGTTGTCGGTGATGGAGATTACAAAGTACGTCTTGGACAGCAGGTACAGGAACTCGGTTTGTCCGATTCTGTACGTTTTGTTGGTGCGGTGCCATCTGCTGAAGTATGGAAATACTATCAGTTAGGTTCTCTTTTTGTCAGCTCTTCGCAATCAGAAACACAGGGGCTGACGTATTATGAAGCCTGTGCTTCTGGTGTACCTATTATATGCAAACGTGACAAATGCCTTGAAGTGTTGCTTGAAGAAGGCCAGAACGGCTACTACTTTGATGACTGGAAAAGCTTTGTGCGTGTAGTAGAAGAGTGCCTTGATGATTCTCAGCACTTGGCAATGATGCAACAGATGGCTGTTGCATCAGCGGAGAAATTCAGTGAGGAAAACTTCGTCAAGAAATTACTTGCTATTTACCGTGAATATATTCGCGATGGAGCTTCTTGAGACTTTATTTCTTGGTTTTTTTCTTTTTGTAGAAAAATTGTTTCCTCAATCAATTCCCTGCAGAATGCTTCTGTGTCAAATTGAAGTGGCAGATGTTGCAGATTGTTTGCCATTACCTGTTGCTGGCTGTTGTTTTCGCTGTAGGCTTTGAGAGTTTCAACTTGTTTCTTGACGTTGTTTTCTACCCAGCCTACATGATGTTTTGCAAAGAAATCTTTTGTGGAAAGAGCAGCATATAACAGTTCCGAAATCATGAACGGACGCTTGAGGTAAAGCGATTCCATCAAAGAGTTTGCACCGGCTTTCCCTACTTGGACATCACAGGCACAGATGTATTCTCCCATGTTGTGCACGAAACCAGGACGACTCAGATGAAAATTCGGATGATGCTTGACAAACGTGTTGTATTTTGCTGATGTGGTTATGCTGAGTTTACCCAATACGACAATTTGCCAGTCTAGCCCAAGCTTGCATACTTCCTGTACAAATGAAGTATCCCCGATTCCTTCGCCACCCAGATTGAGCAGAATGGTAAATTTATCCGGTTCCAATCCTAATTTCATTCTTGCCTGCATACTTGTCCATAGGAGTGAACTTCTGCAAATCTGCTTTGAGTGGGAATGGACATACACGTACCTGTAAAGGAAGCTGGCCATTTCTGATACAGTTTTCTCTTCCAAGGATTGTAGGTACATAAAGTATGTCAATATTCCTGTTTGTACCGGAAATCGGATTATTGAAGGCATCTGCGGCATAGATGTATACAGGGACAGGCAGATGATATTTTTTTACCAAAGTCGGAAGTACTACACCTCCCAGGAAAATTGGTACAAAGAAGAAAATCAGGTTTTTCTTTTCTATACCAAGCAAGAAAAGAGACACCCATGCCATGATGGAGCCTTACAACCAACGTCATAAGGACTTCACTTATCTTCGTATCCCAAAAACTATGTTGTATATACTCAAAACGTGGATGATGGAGCTGGAAGCGCCAGCTTTTCTTACAGTACCAATTCCAGAAGGGAGAATTGCAGGTTACCAATAGATTCAGGACTTCTGCTTCGTTTCCCATTTCCTTGAATGTATCTGCAAGTGCTGTTGCCGGTGTGTAATGACCCATTCCTGCATCTACATAAAAAAAAGCACCTTTCACGATAGCTCCTACTGTTCAATTTACAATTATCGAGACTTCAGCATACACCTGGCAACTTCTCAAGTCGTTCTGTATCATATGCCTTCCAGGCTACCTTAACCTCGGTCTGAACAATCCTATAAGATGTGCCATATAATTGCAATGGTATTTTGTCATTACGGTTTTATAAAGCAAATAATTCCTTGTGGATTATAAAATATCCCTATGACCTGACATTGCAATGATACAACGTATAAACCATAGCATAATAACACCGTCTTGGTAAAAACGTTACTCCCAAGGATGAAGATTCATGAAAACCACATATAGAAAAAACGTAGATGATAAATCTGCAAATTGTACACAACTATTAGTGAATTCCCTCTAGAATAATTTGAGCAAATTATGTAATGCTATGAGCTATGGCCAAGCATGAAACCAAGCATGAAAGACGAAACATTGCAAAGAAGTCGTTGATTTATTCAATAGGTACATTGGTCTCAATTTCCGTTACTATGATATTGATTCCATTATATTCCCGTTGTCTCTCTCCTGCTGATTATGGTAACTATGAACTGTCGATGACCTTGATGATCCTTTTGACTACTGTGGGTTTTCTAAACATACATACGGTAATGCTGAGGTTTATGTATGGCGTGGAATACGAGGATGAAGAATCTAAGAAAAGTGCCATATACAGCGGTGCTTTGATTCAGGCTTTCTGCCTTGGGTTTTTATTCCTGACCGTTTTTGTTACTGAAAGAATAACTACGTTTCCATATCCTAAAGCCGGCTTGTTTTATGGTATTGCTTTTACCTTGAGTGCTTTCTTCCTTAATTGTACAAGAGGCATGGACAAAGAACGGGAGTATACGATTGGCTTCTCAATTTTCCATATTACCAATCTTGTCTGTTCTCTTGTCCTGTTGGTTTGGAAGGGCTTGGGAGCATATGCAATTTTCATTTCTGCTGGGATTGCCTATCTGGTTCAGGTAATCTATCTTGAAAGCAGAATACATATCATCCCGAAATTCCGGTTCAGGTATATCAAGTTTGTGTTGATGGTTAGAATGCTGAAATTTGCCTTCCCTTTGGCTTTTGCAGCCATTGGAACCTGGGTTATGAAATACTACTCAAGTATTATCATCGTCAAGATCCTTGGTTCAAAAGAAAATGGCATGTATACCATGGCTCTGAATTTTGCCCGTGCAATACCTACGATTGCAAATGGTCTGCTGGTAGCATGGCAGGAAATTGCTTTCTCCACGCGAGGAGAAGCAAGCAACAGGCGTGCTTTTTTCCAGGGCACGCTTGAACAAGGTACTGATAACTTTTGCCTGTACCCTTATGCTTTTCATTCCTGCCATCCATCTGGTGATTCCTTATTACCTTGATTCTGCTTATTCAGGAATCATGCCGTTGATTACTGTCTGTACGGTTGCCTTCCTGTTTGACTGTTTCAGCACGATTTTGGAAGGTGTCTTCGGCAATTCGATAAACAGCATGCCCATATTGATTTCTACTGTAGTAGGTACTGTGACGGTTCTCTGTATCATCGTGCCTTTGGTGACACGGTTCGGGACAGTAGGTGCAGCTGTTACTACGGCAATTGGCTTTTTTCCTTGTTGCCTCAATCAAGCTGATTTGGCTTTCCATAGAAAATCACTTCAGGATGAACGTAAAAAGGATCTTATTCTATTTGCTATCGGCCGGTATAGTTTCCTATTATGCAACCATTGGTTCTGTATCAGTTGATGTATTCCTTCTGCTGGCAGCTCTGGTTCTGAGTTATCCATACTTCCGGCCGATGATCAAATACAAGAAAACTAAAAAACAAGAATAAAACTACTGCACATTTTGTTCTTTCCACCAAACAGTATGTTTTGTATGTGTTGTTGTTCTTTTGTTTTCTGGCGGTAATTTCATGTAATCCCCGTACCATCCTTTTAGTATTTCATCATAACCTCGAGGGATAGGCATTTGTGTATCTTCAAAGGCCATATCTATGGGCTTTCCTAAAAGTTTTTTTCCCATTGGAAGATTACCAAGTGAACCAGATAATATACCTACTCTTTCTGCGGTGTCGTAGCTTCCTGTTTTTCTTGCTGTTTTAACCATTCTACCCATTAAATATGGAGTTGAAGCCCAAAATGAAATAATGTTGAGCCCTGTTATTGCTAATTTTTCTTTGAAAGTATCGTTTTGCTTATAAGTAAGTTCATGAGCCCAACTAAAAAACCGCCTAGCTTTATCTACTTCTTTGGTTAGGCACCCTTTAGGACAAGCGTCAATTGGGTAAACATCGATATATACACCAAGAAGACAATTGCAGCGAAAATGCTCATCTAGCACCGTTCTGTTATCCATAATTTTTCCAAACGGAAGATAATAGTTTTTGTTGTTCTCAAAACAAATGAATGAGTATTTTCCAGTTGGATCAACATAGTTTTCAATAAGATAATCATAATCAGGCCTAGGCATTATGACATCAATATCATCATCCCAAGGAATAAACCCTTTATGTCTGACTGCGCCTAATAATGTTCCATAAGCTAAGTAAAAGGTAAGATTATGTTCATTGCAATATTTTTTGAAATGCTTGAGGATATCCAATTCAATTTCTTTCATCTTATCAGTTGATATATATTTTTTTCCCACTATAAACTCCGAAATGCTAACATTTTTCTAACATAATCGATGAGAATTGGAAAAAAATCAACTGAACAGCTTAAAATTTTGCTTGGTCATTAGGCCTTTTTTAATTTGCCTGAAAGAATATTTGGTCATGGCTATTTTGCAATTCTAAAATTTACAGTTTCCGTGATTTTAACGATTGATTACTTTTGCTATATTTCTTGGTGATGCTTATTTTGTTATCATCTTTCTTTTGTAAGCCTAAAAGGGGGAACAGTAACCAACTGTGTATTAGAATCCATGCTAACTATAAGTTTTCCCCCGATTTTGACTTTCTTTATGTTTATTTATTATTTCTTTGTATTCTATAATAAACTATCATTCTTTTTATTGCTTCTTGTAAACTTACTTTTGGAACCCACCCGAGTTCACGTAATTTGTCGCTTTTAAGTTGAATCTTCATCGTCGGATTATACCCTAGTTTTTCTGCAGATTCAGAAAGGTCAAAAATCCTTTTGCAAAATTTGTTTTCACTTAAATCCACAATTTCCTGTGCCACATCAGCAATAGAGCAAGTTGTTGCCTCATTTGCAAGGTTATAGATTTCTCCTGGCTGTCCCTTGCATAAAATAAGCAATAGCCCTTCAATTACGTCGGTTATATAGCAGTAATCTCGAAGAGAATCACCTTTTGTTTTCAATACTATTGACTGTCCTTGTACTGCAGCACGTATAAACTGGGCGAAAACGCGTTGGTCAGAGTCATCAAAGCCTGAACCTATTATTTGCCCTAGACGGACAATAACAGCAGGAACCTTATATTCTGAATAAAAAGCCAAAGAAAGACATTCTGCCATACGCTTGCTTTCGGAATAAGAACTACGTATTTTTGTCCAATCAAGATATCCAGCGTCTTGTTCTGTTACTGCGATTTTGTTTGGAATTCCATATACTTCAAGAGAGGAAAGAAATACTATCTTTTTTACAGACTTCTTTCTAGCAAAATCTAAAACATTTTTTGTTCCCTGAAGAGTTGTCCCAATAGTTTCGACAGGAGAATTAACAAAGAACTTAGAGGATGTTGAACTAGCCCCATGTACAATATACTCTACATTTCCCTCATAGGTAATAGGTGAAGTTATGTCACCAACACAGAAAACTAAATGTTTATCATTAAGGAAATCTGAAAACTGTTTCTTTGCTTTTTCACTATTCCTGCAATGTGCAATTATGGTAATGTCTGTCTTGTTTTGTATATTTGATGTCAAGACTGTTCTGATAAACATACTTCCAATTAACCCGGTAGATCCACTGACAAATATTGAAGAACCGTTAAAGGGCTGCAAAATGTTTGTATTTTGAATTATTTCTTCAATATCATGTTTGACTTGCATATTATTCATAATCATATACCAAATATCTGTTGATTTTCTCGCACATCGTACAAGGCTCGAAAAACATAAAAATCAGACGGTGTTGTAATTTTAATGTTATCATAATTTCCAAAAACAACATATAAGGGGTATCCATAGTTTTTCATCAATGAAGCAGAGTCAATCATTTCTCCATGACCTTCTTTTCGAGCTTGTTCATGGGTAGCAAGCAATTCACCTAGGAAGAAACACTGTGGAGCCTGTGCCAAGCAACATTTACTTCGATCTGTTATTGAATCTACTTTTTCTCCATCCAATTGGATAAAGGTTTCAACCGCGGGAACAACGGTTATAGCTGAATGATGTTCTTGTGTACAAGAAATACATTTGGAAATCAATTCAGCATCAACAAAGGGACGAACTCCATCATGCACTAGGACTATAGTATCTTTTTCAACATGTTTGCTAAGTTCAAGAAGTCCTTTATAAATAGATTCTTGTCCTGTCGATCCCCCTGGCACAATCCATTTGACTTTGTCGAGTTTATATTTCACAAGCAACTCTTTAAAATAGGGAATCCAATTTTCTTTGCATACCACGATTATGTTATCTATCTCCGGATGCTTCTGAAAGTTTTCTATGGTATAAACAAGTATTTCCTTGCCATATAATTGAAGAAACTGTTTTGGCTTAGATTTTGTATTCATTCGCCTACCAGATCCACCAGCAAAAATGAGCGCACTATTCATAGCTACCTCCTGTTTAAAACGAGAATTGAAAACACGCATATATTAATGAAGTTGTTATTTATTCGTTAATACATGTTTGTTATTTTTTTAGATGTTTAATTTGCCTCAGATGCTGATACCGAGGAATTGCTTGACCAACAGACCGATGACGAAAGATATTGCTGCGACTCCCAGGCTGATACCTGCCATTTCCAAGAAACGGGATCTGAAGGGTAGGTCCTTTGCAACGGCAATGTAGAAACTGAAACAGAAAATGACCAGTACTACGATGACCAGCATTGTTACGAGAGCCCCGATATAATGAGCTGGAGAAAAAAGCAAATAAGGCAAGATAAGCAATGTGACCGTAATCAGATAGGTGAGGCCTGTATAGAAGGCACTTTTTTTTGCTTCCCTTCCTCCTGAAGTCTTAGCAGAAAGAAATTCACTGGAAGCCATTGAAAGTGTAGCTGCAATACCTGTAATCAGACCAGACAAAGCTATCAACCGTGTATTTGCCAAGGCAAAGGTAAGCCCTGCCAATGTTCCTGAGATTTCAACGATTGCGTCTGACAGCCCGAGTACCATGGAACCTACATAGTGAAGCTTTTCTTCATCGAGCATCTTGAGAAGGGCATTCTCATGGCTGTTTTCGTCCGCAATGATCTGTTTTGCTTCAGGGATTTCATCAATGACCTTGGTATAGTAATTGTCTGCTTTGCCTTCGCCGTTTTCCATCATCTTGAGCACAAAGGTCAGACCCAATAGCCTGGCGAGGAAGATAACCCGCCGTACCTTTGCCATATCCGGTTTCTGTTCCTTGCCGGTATACTGTTTCCAAATACTTGCGTGGTGTCCTTCTTCATTGGAAACTTGCTGCAGAATTTCTTTGTTGTGCTTGTCCTTGCATTTTTTTGCCAAGCGGGAGTAGATCAATTGTTCTGTCAGTTCACTTTTCTGGAACCGCAGTAAAAAAGCATATGTTTTTTTTGACAATCCATTTTTTTCGTTCATTTTCATTACCTACCTGGTCCGTAGTATGTGCCGGATGAAAGAAATTATCAACTGTTTTGATTAAGGATTCCGGTTGACGAAAAGAGTTGCCTTGCATACTATTTATAGAAACAATGTTGCCTTGAAAAGCAGGCACGGGGAGTATGCCATGGAAAAATGTTATGAAGATCTGATAACTATATTTGCAACTACGACTGATCGTGAGAAGATGAAAAAGCTTTTTGAGGAAATGTTTACTCCCAATGAAGAGAAGGACTTTATACTTCGGTGGGAACTGATGAATGAGCTATATCAAGGCATTCCCCAACGGGAAATTGCTGCACGGCATAAGATAAGCCTTTGCAAGATTACCCGCGGGTCGAAAATTCTTAAGGAGAAGAAGTCCTATGTAAGAAGTCTGCTAAGTGCACGTTATGATGACCATCTCCATCTTTAGGAATATCTTGCCTTTGTCTGATAATTCTTTGGATACTGTTTGTCAGGTGTGGAGTTCCTGAAAAACATCTAAGCCCAATATTATCTGTAATCTGAAAAAAAGATGCCCGCCGGTTTTTCTTGCCAGCGGGTATCTATTCTTATATATGGGGATTGAATGCAATCGGAAGCGATTTAATATCGCTTACCCTTGTGACCTTTTTTATCACTCGGTCCGAATTTGCTTTTCTTTGATGACCGTCTTTCATCTTCCCAAGAGAAAGAGTGCCGATCCCTGCGGTCTCTGTCCTTATGGAAACTGTTGCTACGTTTTTTATTCTCGCCACGATCCCTGTGACCATACATGTGCTTGCCATTGGGGTTGTCCGGCCTTGCTTTTGTAACAATGGGACGGTCATCAGGTGCATTTTCATTCAACGTCGTGATAATCCTTTCAGCTACAGCCAGTGGAGCAGTAACAAATGAGAATTCATCACGGACCGCTACATTTTGGATATCTGCATCTGCAGCGTCTGTTCTTTCGATCAGATAATCAATCAGGTCGCGTTTCTCAAGGCCATCCTTACGTCCTCGGGCAATGAACAATCTGACGGTACCATTGTCATCGTCCTCATATGAATCCCGTCTCGAAGAATTGCTGTTCCGCCTGTTTTCGTTACGGCCTTCATTTCTTTCCCTATTCTTAGCTGACAGCTTGATGTCCTTATAACGTGTGACATCAAGTTCATCCTTGTAGAAATGGGATAGGATGCTGGACAATACATGGTCTGCTTCCCTGTCTTTCAGAAGCTCCTGCGCAAGAGGCAGGAACTGGGAACAGTCTTCCCCTGATTCCATTTGTTGAACCAGGCTGTTATGAATTCTCTCTTTCTTGATTGAGACTACATCTGAGGCAGCAGGGACTTCTTCCTTACGGATTTCTGCATTGGAAACTCTTTTGATGAACTTGAATTTCCTGAATTCCTGCGGGGTGATGAATGTAATTGCAGTGCCCATCTTTCCGGCCCTGCCTGTTCTGCCGACCCTGTGTATGTATGCTTCTGGGTCTTGTGGAATTGAATAGTTAATGACGTGTGTCAAATCATTGATATCAATACCACGTGCGGCAACATCAGTAGCAACGAGGATACTCAGTAGATGGTCTTTCATCCTACGAAGAATCTTTTCCCGTTGTGCCTGCGAAAGGTCTCCATGCAGTGCTTCAGCATCATAACCTCTTTCCTGCAATTTCCTGCCGATTTCATCGCATTGTACTTTTGTCCTGCAGAACACCAATCCATAGAAATCATCTTCCATATCAACGATTCTGCACAGTGCCTCAAGTTTGTCCGATTCCCTGACTTCAAAGTATATCTGGTCTGTAAGGCTGCTGGTCAGGTCCTTGTTCTCGACTCTGACAATTGTCGGGCTTTCCATGAACTTTCTGGCCAATTTGAGAATGGGATCAGGCATGGTTGCTGAAAAACACAGCATACGTTTCTTGTCGGGTGTCTGTGAGAGGATGTTTTCAATATCTTCAATGAATCCCATGTCCAGCATTTCATCAGCTTCATCAAGAACCGCAAACCTGAGGTGATCGAGTTTCAATGTACCTCTTTTGAGATGGTCCTGTATTCTGCCCGGTGTTCCTACGACAATCTGCACGCCCCTGCGCAACTTCTTGAGTTGGAGTTCCATTGAGGCTCCGCCATAAATAGCGGTGATATCCAAATGACGATCTCCCTTGAGAGATGTTATTTCGTCTGAGACCTGTATGGCCAGTTCCCTGGTCGGTGTGAGTATCAAAGCCTGTACGTCTTTGCAGTCCGGGTCGACGATTTCAAGAATCGGCAAGCCGAATGCGGCTGTTTTACCGGTACCTGTCTGTGCCTGTCCAATGACGTCTACCTGATCTTTCAGCAACAGGGGAATACACTGTTCCTGGATCTTGGTCGGTTCCTCAAACCCTTTCTTTTCCAGGGCTTGCAAGGTCTTTTCGCTAAGACCCAATTGTGAAAATTTCAATAAATCTGACATATTACTCCTAGTATGAGTGGCGTATCAAGCCATTTTTTTGGCAGAACCATAGCGAGGAAGTATGCTGTGCGCATATTTCCTATGTGCAAAATGGAAAGATACATTTGGATTTTGTTTTTTTCATCCGCCAGCTCGTGCAACCACTCATTGCTCAGGGGCAATATCATCGAACATTTGGATGTTCTCACTCAAATCTTCCCTAGCATACTGAATACCGACAAGCGTTGCAAGGTGAAAGTAGTCTATTTTGAAAAATAATCACAAATGATAAAGGCTTGTCGTTTGGTGAAAAATTAGGATTGTTTGTTTATATCCATTGATTTGGAAGAATTCATTGATTTGGTTAGCTTTAGATAACAAAATGGTTGACAAACAGCACGCTACTTATATATCATAGGCGTTAGTTAGCATTTGCTAACAATTAAAACCAAGCTTGCATGCGAAAAATGACAGGATTTTGAAGACATGACAACTTGGGGAGAGAGTGTGGGAGTATATATGAAATCTGTGGAAATGATGCCTGAAGGTTCTGTATGCCATGTAAAGGCTTTGCAGGGGTGTCCCCGGTTTCTCGGAAGGATTACGGCAATCGGGATAACCGTAGGGAGTCAGCTTACGGTAATCAAGAACAATAGGCATCAACCGATGCTTGTCTATGGAAAAGATACGTTGATTGCTGTCAACAGAAAAGACTGCGGTGGCATCTTCATTGAGGCTGTACAGTGATGGAATGTACGATTGCACTGCTCAGCCAACCGAATGCTGGCAAGTCTACCCTTTTCAATGGCTTGACGGGAGCACGGCAACATGTCGGAAATTGGCCGGGAAAAACAGTGGAAAAAAAGGAAGGGGAATTTCTTTTTGAAGGCAGACATATTCGCATTATGGATTTACCAGGAAGCTATAGCCTATCGGCAAATTCTGATGAGGAAATGATTACCAGGGATTTCATTGCAAGTAAGGAAGCCGATATCGTATGTTTGTTGTGTGATGCATCTCAGTTGGAACGGAGCCTGTTCATGCTGGCTGATTTCTGCGGTATGGACAAACCGGTTATGCTTGTGCTGAATATGATGGATGTGGCTTTGTCAAAGGAAATCCGAATTAATGTTGACGGTCTTGCCGAAAGATTGGGTATTCCTGTGGCACGTATGTCTGCTACAGACAAAAAGACCTACAAGGCCTTTTATGATAAGTTAGGCGGCGCACTTCATGCTCCTTGCACGCTATCAAGTAAAAATCTTGACACGATCTATGAGGAGATTCTGGGACCTCCCTATGCTGTTGTTCGGAACATGCTTCCTGACTCCGGTTTGGATGGCTATGGACCTATCTGGATTGCTGCAAAACTGGTTGAAGGAGATGTACCTGCGTGGAAGTTGGCTGAAAAGTTGTTGTCAAAGAAACAGTTGGAACAAGTTGCACACTTGCTTGAAGGTATTTCCGATGGAAAAGTGCTCGCATCTTCTGCCAAGTTTCGATGGATTGATACTATCATTGCTGACTGTGTGACTAGGGAAAACAGTCAGCCGATTCCGAAATTAAGTCGGTTTGACAGGATTATTACTGATGCATTTTGGGGAAAATCTCTTTCCATTGTCATTATTCTGGTAGGACTGCTTGTTTCGTTTGTACCTGCTTATCCGTTTATGATGTTGGGAATGGCAATTCCTACTTCTGTCAGTCCTGTGGTTGCTTCTTATCTTGCTTCCATAGGAGTTGCAAGGATTCTTGTAGAAATCATTGCAGAAGTGTTGCTTGCTTCTTTTGGATTTTGTCTGGCAATGGTCGGGTTTGTTTTGGGAGTCAGCTTCGTTTTCGGGCTTATGGAAGAAACGGGACTGATGGCTCGCATATCATATGTATTTGACGATACGATGCATGGGATGGGGCTGCAAGGTAAGTCGTTGATGCCGATTCTGGTGAGTTTCGGTTGCAATATGGCCGGAACAGCGGCTGGCAGGGTCATTGACTCCTGGGGGCAGAAGACGTTGACTATTGCCATGGCATGGGCAATACCATGTGGTGCGTCGTGGAGCGTATTTGGACTTTTGGCGAGTACGTTCTTTGCCGGGGAAGCTCCTATTGTCATGGTTGCTTTTTTCTTGGTTCTGCTTTTTCAGATCAGATTGACTGCAAAAGTATTCAGTTCCCGGCTTGTTCCTGAAAATACCCAGCAGGGATTGATCATGGAATTGCCTCCTTATCATAGACCCCGCTGGCTTGATCTGCTGAAGTTTGTGTTTGCCAGGTTTTTCAAGGTCTTTAAGAAAGCTTTCAGTGTTGTGTTTTTTGTTTGCCTTTTTATTTGGGCTTTGAGTTATTCTGCAAGCGACAATCCCCAAGGATCATTGCTTGTCCGTTTCGGAACTGCGGTTGAGCCTGTAACTATGTTCTTTGGTCTACGGTGGCAGCTTTTCGTAGCTTGGATTTGTTCGGCTATGGGGAAAGAATCTGCGGTAGGGGTATTGGCTGCGCTGTTCTCCGTTTCTGATAATGGTATTTTTCTTTCTGAGGCTATGAAATATGCAGGAGGCACAGGACTGGGCGCTGCAATGGCTGCTGCAGTTACAAAGCCGGAGGCTCTTGCTTTCCTTTTTGCCTTCATGTTCAATATCCCTTGCTTTATGACAGTTATTTCTACCAATCAGGAAATTCACTCATGGAAATGGACGTTGAGGATTGCGTTGTTCTATATCGTATCGGCGTTGGTATATGCCTTTGTTGCATATCATGTAGGATTGCTTATCTGGAGGTGAAGTGCTGTTGTTGTGATGATTTTCCTTGAAACAAAAGGAAGGGTATCATAGCATTCTCTTTGAGAGAGGAGAATGAGAAATGAATGATTTTGGACAGACCGATGAAAACATAAGGAAAGCCGGTATGGATTTGTTTTTATCGTATGGTTTTCAGAAAACTAGTCTCAGGGAACTGTGTAAGGCAGCAGGAATTACCACCGGAGGATTTTACAGGCATTATGGTGATAAGGAGAGTCTGTTCCATGCGTTGGTGATTCCGGCTATAACTAAAATCGAGGCATTGGTACGAGAAGGGAAAGCTATGGGGAATAAGGCTATTTCGCAAGGGAAGTCAGAATTGATATGGACTATGGACGGCCTTTTGACCGAGCATTTCGTACAAGTGATCTATAGTGATTTCAATTGTTTCAAATTGTTGTTTACCTGTGCCCAGGGAACAAGATATGAAAATTATATCCATACCATAGCAGTTGAAGAGGCTGAGATTGCTGAAACTACCATGGAAAGACTCCGTGGCTTGGGACAGGATATCCGCACTGTGCGTTTGGATGAATTGCATGTGCTGGCACAGGCGGAACTTTCCGCTATGTTGGAAGTTGTAGTACATGAGTTTACGAGGGAAAAGGCAGTGAAATATATGAAGACCATTGAAAAATTTTATTCTGCTGGATGGAAGGCACTTTATACGGAGGCTTAGATACTTCCGTTTCTTTTATTTGATAACACTGTTAGCTAATACTGTTATCTAATCTGATATGCATATGTACGTATATGCGAGGAGGAGAAAATGGTCGAAGAAAAGACCACATATTATTGGATGGAACGGTGGGCACGTCCTTTCAGGGGGTACTACATCGCTTCTGTGGCAATGGCGCTTGTACAGGTTGCCTGCAGCTTGATGCCATACTTCATCATAGCTTCCGTCATCCGGTCTTTGGTTGCTGGGACTGGTAATTGGTCTTACTATGTGATTGAAGTTGGCATTGCCGTCCTTTTTACAGTTGTATCAATGCTTTCCTACACGGTAAGTACGACATTGTCACATAAGGCTACTTTTTCGGTCATAGGTGAGGTTCGGAAAAGACTATGTGACAAACTGACCAACTTACCGATGGGATATCTGCTGGATACTTCTTCAGGTGAACTGAAGAATAACATTGTTGAAAAAGTGGATTCGATAGAGCCGGTTTTGGCACATGCCGTGCCTGAAATGACTTCAAGCCTGCTGGTTCCTTTGGGTATCCTTGTCTATGAAATGGTCCTTGATTGGCGGATGGGATTGGTATCCTTGGTTACGTTGCCTGTCGGTCTGCTTGTCATGATGGGCATGATGAAGGGCTACGAGCAGAAATATGCTCATTATGTACAGGCGAACAAGGAACTCAATGCAACGGCTGTCGAATATATCAGGGGCATAAAGGTAATAAAAGCCTTTAACCAGCGGGCATCATCCTATGAAAAGTTTTCGAACAAGGCCAAGCTGGCGGCGGATTCTGCCATAGAGTGGATGCGTGATTGCCAGCTTTATTACTGCCTTGGCATTGCAATCGTGCCTGCTACCTTGATTGCCATCCTACCGGTAGGCTGCCTTTTTATACTGAATGGTACTCTGTCCAGCAGCATGTTTATCCTGTTCATTATCCTTTCTTTGGGGATCATGAAGCCTTTGCTCCATGCGGTATCCTTTACGGATGATTTTGCCAAGGTAAAGGTAGTCGTCCATGATATCGCAGACATACTCGGACGGGAGAACCTGCAGCGGCCGAGAATGGAGGCAAATATAGACTCTTATGATATTGCACTTGAACGTGTCAGCTTTGCCTATGGCAAGGAACCGGTACTCACTGACGTGGATCTGAAACTGCCGGCAGGATCAGTCACTGCCTTGGTAGGGCCATCCGGCAGCGGGAAGACAACCATTGCAAGGCTCATAGCTTCCCAATGGGATGCGAAGGAAGGAAACATAGCTGTCGGAGGTGTCAGGATGGAAAACATTCCGCTCAGCCAGCTCAATGATATGGTTGCTTTCGTCACACAGGACAATTTTCTGTTCAATGAAACGGTCATGGAGAATATCCGATGTGGCAGGAAGGATGCAACCGATGAGATGGTAATGGACATTGCAGTGAAAAGCAACTGTGACACATTCATAAGAAAACTTGAACATGGCTACCAAACCGTCTGCGGCAGTGGAGGCGGACATCTTTCAGGTGGAGAAAAACAACGCATCAGCATCGCCCGTGCCATGCTGAAGGATGCCCCGATCATTATTCTCGACGAAGCTACCAGCTATACGGATCCTGAAAGTGAAGCAGATATCCAGCAGGCTGTTTCCGGCCTTGTACAGGGAAAGACCTTGATTGTCATAGCTCATAGGCTTTCTACCATTATACATTCAGATAAGATTGCGGTGATCAATGAAGGAAGGGTAGAAGCAGAAGGAACCCATGAAGAACTGCTCGCACAGTGCAGGCTGTACAAGGATATGTGGGAAGCTCATGTCAGTTCACGAGAAACAGATATAAGAGGAGCGCAAGAAAATGTTTAGGACCCTACGTAAATATTATTCATTCTGTGCTACATATAGCAAGGAACTTCACAAAGGAACAATAAGCAGCTTGATATACTCATTTTGCTGGGGCCTGAAGTTCGGTGCAATTGCCGTGGTGCTTGCTGCTCTGTTTTCCGGGACAGTTTCTTATACTACCGTCTGGCTGTCGTTTGGACTGATGCTTGCGGATGTCATAATCGAGGCTATCAGCAAAGACAAGCAGGTGATGGCTGATTGTATCGCTGGATATCAGGTGGCAGCTAACAAACGTATGGAGATTGCAGACAGGATGAAAGCTATTTCCATGGGATACTTCAATGACCAGAAACTTGGGTACATCGTGTCTGTCACTACCAACAACTGTGAGACAGTACAGGAGGTCGGTACCCGAATTGCACAGACAGTGACCGACGGCCTGCTGATTACCGCTGTCATCTTGGTATTCATGCTCATCTGGAATTGGAAGATAGGATTGGTTGCAGTCTGCGGTTTCCTTGCCTTTTTCCTGGTGAATGCAAAGATACAGAAAGTTTCTGCATCCATTACTTCAAGGAAAGTCAAGGCCGATTTGGACATTACTGATGCCATATTGGAATTTGTCCAGGGGATTTCAGTGATACGGTCCTATAATCTTGTTGGAACTTCAAGTCGGAAAGTACAGTCAAGCATTGAAGAATGTACTGCCGTAAACTATAAGATGGAACGCAAGTTCATTCCATGGATAGGGTTGCAGAAGTTTGTCCTCAAATTTGCATCCTTTATGATTATCCTGATGTCAATCAAGGTGTATCTGTCAGGAGAAACAAGTCTTCTGCTCAGCACGATGTTCATCATAGCTGCTTTTGGTATCTTCCAGGATCTTGAACTTGCAGGCGGCATGGCTACCTTGTTGAGGCTGTTGGACAGGAATATTGATCGGATACAGGCCCTTCTGGAAGCTGACGGTATGTCGGAAGGTTCACGTACTTCTGCGCCTGTAAGACATGATATCAAGATTGAGGACGTGACATTCAGCTATGAAGCCAGACAGGTCATAGACCATGTCAGTTTTACTGTACCGCAAGGTACCACTACGGCTCTTATCGGTCCTTCCGGTTGTGGTAAAACCACTATATGCAATTTGATTGCCCGTTTTTGGGATGTGGATGGTGGTTCAATCAGCATCGGTGGCATAGATGTCAGACATTACTCATTGGATGAACTGATGGAACAGATCAGCATGGTATTCCAGGAAGTCTATCTGTTCAATGACACTATAGAGAACAATATCCGTTTCGGAAGTCCGCAGGCAACCCATGAAATGGTTATAGAGGCGGCACGGGCTGCCTGCTGTGATGAATTCATTTCCAAGTTGGAAAACGGCTATGACACGGTAGTCGGTGAAGGAGGTGCAACTATTTCAGGAGGAGAAAAACAAAGGATTTCCATAGCAAGGGCTATATTGAAAGATGCGCCCATTGTCATCCTTGATGAGGCAACTGCCAATGTCGATCCTGAAAACGAATCAAGGTTACAGCTTGCCATTGAGCGGTTGGCTAAGGACAAGACGCTGCTTATCATTGCCCATCGCATGAATACGGTACGTAATGCTGACCAGATCATTGCGCTCAAAGACGGAATGATAGTACAGCAAGGGACCCATGATCAACTGATGAAGATGGGTGGGCTTTATGCTGATTTCATTATGACCCGAGAAAAGAGTATTGGCTGGAAGCTTGCCTGATAGCTATGTCCATCCTGGCAGGCTGGTGCCAGGCCAGCCTGCTGACATGGTTTTTTGTTGAGTAGTTGTTCGGAGCTTACCACTTGTTTTGGACTTTTTCCGCAAAACCAAGCAAGTGTGGAATCTGAAGTACCGTCCCATCGTCAAGGACTGCAGTTCCTTCAAAGGTACCGAAGACCTGATGCTGGAGACTTTTTATTACCTTGAAGTTGAAATGTGAATTTCTGTCCAGGGTAGGGGTGAAACTGAGATCCAATCGCCGTGGGCTCTGAATTTTCCACGGTCCTTCGGTATAGCCCTTAGGAATGGTGAAGGAAACTTCTTCCAGTTTATGGATCTTTCCATCATAAAAGATGACATTTTCACTTGCACTGGTCCGGTCGGAAAATCCATAGCCCAGATTCAAGCCGAATGGCACCTGGTCAATCAGGCCTGATGTGCTGGCCCAGTACCATGTATTGCTGTATGTCCAGTTTCCCCGTCCCCAGTCCAATAGTGAGAAAGTCGTGTCCTTTTCAATTGTCTCCGCAGCAAACCCCCTGCGGATGATACCTGTTGTTTCCATACAGTTGACTTTTTGGTTGAGGTAGAAAGCTTTTCTGTTTTCTTTCCAGCTGGTGGCAATGTTCATGGTTTCCATTGTCTGTGGTTGCTTGAGGGCGATATTGACGTCCAGACCGACTGAACCGTCCGGTAGTTTGAGTTCAGGTGCCGCAAAAATAAGCCGTCTGACATTTCCTTTTCGTATGAACGATGCCCGTAGCGGTGGCTTAGAAACGGCAACGGCGCTGTCAGCTGAACAATTGGAAGAAAGATGAACCCTACCCAAAGGAAGCGGCCAGTTTCGGCTTGTCTGTGAGACTGTTTTCCTTTTGTAATCCATGTAGGCGATTGCAATGAATCCATCATAACCAAGGTCACTGATGGTAGCTGAAATAGCGTAGCCTTTCTGCTGGTTTGTCAGGAGGTAATAGTCCCATTCCTTGAGCCGCACACGGCTTGCCCGCGCTTGTTTGCGGTCATATTGCCAGTAAGGATATCTTGCCCATCCTTCTTTTGTTACATGACCTTTTTCATTCAGCAAGGGAATTTCTTTGGTTATTTCATACTGCATGGGTGGTAACCTCTTTTCCATATTTTAGCTTGAAAACAGGATATTGCAAGTGCAATCAGAACACAGCCGTCATAAAAGAATCAGGACCTGCTCTATACAGATCCTGATCCTTTTTATTACGTCAACAAAAGCAATGCTATTTGCCTGAGGCTTCTGTTGAAGTCGTACTGGTTCCTGTCGTCGATGTCGACCCGGAATCGGTTTTTGCCGTACTGTTTTCTGTTGTTCCTGATGCGGCAGATGCATTATTGTTGGTGAAGTTCGTCTTGCTGAAGATTTCATTGATGAATACATTTGTGAAATCATTCTTGAACTTTGGATTGTCATCGCTGAGAATTGCATTCTGTAAGTCAGATTCCATCAACTGTCCTGCATAGTACGGATAAGCCTTCTTTATGTAGTCTCCCATACCTGAAGCCTTGTCTTCCTTGACGACCTTTACTACTACATAGGAACTATTATACTTGATCGGATCAAGGATTGAGCCTACCTTTGCCTTGAAGAGTTTCTTCATATTGTCAGCATCAGAAGAAAGGGCGGTAAGGTATTTACCGGAATCACTGTAGGAGAAACTACCCATGAACTGACTTCCTCCGATATTGGCCGGTGTAGAGGAAACAGAAATCGCCTTGAGGTCTTCGTCCTTTGCTGCCTTGTCGAAATCCGTTGTTGCTGCATCAGTGAATTCCTTGGCTTTTGACAGTAGGAACTCATCCATCAGGGAACTGTCCTTGAGAGAGATATAACTCTTGATTTCGGTAAGTATCTTTGCATCAGTATAATCTGGATCGGTTGCTTTCGTATCTATCTCGTAGAGTGCATAGCCACCATCAGCAGTTTCATAGGGACCGAAGACAGAGCCTTTGCTACCGCTGAGCAATACGGTTGCTTCATCACTGTTTTTGAAATTGCTCAGGATGCTGTAGTAAGGCATGATTCCCAGCTTACCGCCTTCAGCGGCATAGCTGTCTTTGCTTGAAGCTTTGGCAACTGTTGCAAAAGCTTCACCGCCGTTGATCTTGTCAAGTGCGGCTTGGGCATCATCCTTGCTGGAAGCGGAGAGTACGGACAGACCAATCTGCTGGAACAGCTGTGGATTTGCCTGTGCATATTTGGTTGCCTGATCATCAGGATAAGAAGTAGGAGAAAAAACGACGTACTCAAATGAACGGGTGTCATCGGACATGGATGCTACGTAATCGGCTTCCGCGTCACTGGTAACGCCGGATGCGATATCATTAAGGACTGTTGATGAAGGCAGGTTTTCTTGTACTGATGCACGTATGCTTTCTTTTGTGGAAACATCGGCATTCTTGTAGGCGTTTACATCGAATTTGCCGTTTTCATCATTATAATAGCCACCTGCTTTTATTGCTTCATTGATGGTCGTGTCAGTGGTGATGATACCGGCTTTCTTTGCCATATCGGAAAGTGCGGTGTAGATTACCGTGCTCTGGAAAGCTGATTCCCATATCTGGAACATGGCAAGCTGTGGACTGCTGCTGGACGAGCCGGAATAATTCTTGCTGTAGTTCTCGTATTGCTTTGCGAAGTAGTTGCCCGGAGCATAGCTGATATCCTTGCCGTCGTATTCACCGAATTTGATTCCTGCACCGTTCTTCCGGCCTACGATAGCTTCAACAGCCGGTGCCGCGACGAAGGTCAAAGAAACAAGTATCAGGATGACCATACCGAATATCCAGCCTATGCTTTTTCTTTCAGCTTTGGCTTTTCCGGCGGATATGTTGGTTACTTTCTTGGTATCTGCCGTAGTTTTTTCAGTTTCAGTTTTCTTGTCTTTGGAAGGCATTGTCTGATATTACCTCTCTACTAATAGTTGGTGTCCACATGATTCATTGGACATATCTTATGAAAAATACCATTTCAGCAGTCAGCTGTCAATGAAAAGAACCGGTATCAGTGGTTTTCCTCATTCATTTGACTGCCTGTGTGTTATTTTTGTCATTTCTGATGGGAGTTGAAATCCCATACATTCCCTCTGCTGCCCGTATGCCGCTTGCCCACGCACCGGTAATACCTCTGGATGTACCCGCCCCGTCACCGGCAAAATATACGTCTTCTGCGACCTTGAACTGCTCATCCAAGTAAATAGGTTTGTTCGCATAGAGCTTGATTTCGGGATAGTACATGATCGTTGAAGGATGGAGTACGCCCGGTACGATAGTGTCGAGGTTCTTCATGGCTTTCCAGATGGCGCGGAGTATCTTGGCCGGCATAGCCAGGGAAATGTCACCGGGACAGCAGCTCGGAAGGGACGGCTTGAAGTCATATAAGTCGTCATTGAAAGAAAATTCCTTGCTTCTTGAACCAAGCCTGAAATCTCCGACCCGTTGCATGAGCGGGCGGCCGCCTCCCAGTTGGGCTGCAGTCGTGCCCAGGTTCTGCGCATACTGCTGGCCTGAGGCGAGCGGGGCTGTGAGCCTGACTGTTTTCAGAAGTGCAAAATTGACAAGTCCGTTGTTCTTTGAGGATTCTTCGGAGTAGGCATGTCCATTCACCGAGAACCATTTTTCATTTCTTTCGGTCAGATATGTTTCCTTGACTACATGGGCCCTGCCGCTGTTTGTACAGAAGGTCCTTACTTTTTCAGGGAAATAGAACTTCGGGTCATAGTAATCCTTTACGATCGGATAATGTTCAAGTCGTGTTTCGACTCTTATGCCGATATCGACGATGTTGTCAACAAAGCTGACTCCCATATGGTGCATTGCCTGCTGAAGGAAACGAAATCCATGTCTTCCTGGGGCTACCAACAGTTTCCCATAGGTCAACTGTCTTGTATCCGTTACGATCGTGTGTGCCTTGTCATGGATGGAAAGTACTTCTTCTCCCAAGGCAAGGACGACGCCTGCATCAGAAAGCTGTCGTAGGAGTTTCTTGATCAGCTGCAGTCCTCCATCCGTACCCAGGTGGGTCTGTTGGATTTCTACTAATCTGCATCCTAGCCTTTCTGCTCTTTTTTGATATCTTGCGATATTGTCTTTTTGCATGAAATTCGGCTTGAAGAATGCAATCTGTTTGTCCAGATATGTTTCAGCCTGTTCCTGTGTCCAGTATTCTTCAGGGAATCCGATAGGATAGGTAAAGTTCATCTTGCAGTCGTTTCGCATGCCGCCTGTCGAGTAGCTTTCCTTGTCAAGTATCAGTATATCGCTGCCTTTTACAGATTTCTCAAGCAGGGCAAAGGCGCAGCCCATTCCTGCCGGGCCTGAGCCGACGATTATATAATCATAGTGTTCCATTGAAGACAAGGTCCTTTTTTTAAGTATACCCTGCATTATCCATCAATTGGCTTCCTTGGTCAAACGGCCTTTTCTTACTTGCCCAGCTACCATGCAAATGGTATCATTTCACCCAGATTACAAGTCTGGAGGAGCGTCTTGGAATATATCAATATCAGACAAGCCAGCCAAAAATGGGGTATTTCTGAACGAAGGATCAGGATTCTATGCAGCGAAGGACGGGTAGACGGAGTAACACGGTCCGGTTGGGCCTGGAATATTCCTGCCACTGCCCCAAAACCATCAGATGGCCGTACGCTCAGACATCTGCGGAATTTTGACCTGAGAATCGGAGGTATTGATTTCCGGGAACTCGAGGAAATGCAGTCCAGATTGTCAACAGCCAAGCTTGATGAGGGTTTCCGCCGTTCCTGTTGGCAGAACAACCTACACAAGTTCCTCTATCTGGCTTTGGCAGATGAAGGCTATGGAAAAGATGACATTGATTCTGCATTGTCTGGCGTGATTCCCGAAGGCATGGGTGTCCGTCGCTTTCTTCTTGTCATCAATGCACACAACATCCTTGTCGAATTTCTCCGTGGCAGCAGGAATACCGGCGGAGAGAAGACTTTCTTCAGTGAGGAACGCCTGTATGAAACCTATCGGCAGCTGTTCCGGGGAATCGATGATTATATTGAACCTTCCTATCGGAATGTAAGCATACCTCATGCCGGTGCCTGGAGTGGCGACAATCGAAGTTATAGCGTCAGTGTGCAGATGAAGACGTTGTTCATCCAATATGAAAGGGAATGGGCTTTCCTCAATCCTGTTGTCCGTGCAGCTTTCATGTTCGGTGAACTGCTTCGGATTCAGCCCTATGAAGCGCACACTTATCTGTTTGCTTTCCTTGTGCTTGCCGGTAATCTGTTGGATGCGGGCTATCCGCTTCCGATACTTGCTCCGGACAGGATAGATGAACTGAAAGCAGACCTTGCGCTTACGCTGAAGCGGGGAAACTACAACAAGGTACTCAGGATATTTGAGGAAGCTTTGGTCTTGGAATTTTCCGTGTTTTTACAGGGAGAAGGAGAGAATGAAAAAAAATAATGGTACTGTTACCCTTTTGAAGGGCTGTACGATAGCTGATGGTACGGGCAGGCAGGCTTTTGTCGGCGATGTTGCCTTGAATGGTAGTGAAATTGCAGCAGTTGGAAAAAATTTAGGAACTGACGGGACTGTGGTAGACTGTGCAGGGCTTCATCTGATGCCTGGTTTCATTGATATACATGGGCACAGTGACCTGAAGGTCCTGAAAGATCCTTCAATGACCTGCAAGCTACAGCAGGGTATTACGACTGAAGTAGCAGGCAACTGCGGCGTAGGGACTTTTCCCCTCTGTGCGGAAAGCAGGGAAGTGACCTTGCTGGATACGCGTGATGTACTTGGAACTTATGATTATGATTGGACTGATTTTGCGTCCTATGCCTCGAAGGTGGAAGAGCAGGGAAGTGGTACAAATATCCTTTATCTGCAGAGCCATACAGCCTTGCGGACCTGTGTATTGCATGACGATTGCAACAGGCCTGCGACGAAGGAAGAAATTACGTCCATGTGCCATCTGCTTGATGTGTCACTGTCACAGGGATGCATCGGACTTTCAAGCGGGTTGTATTATGCTCCATGTGTATTTGCACAGCGGGATGAACTTGAAGCATTGCTGCGTGTCGTCAGTTCCCATGGAAAGCTGTTTGCTGTCCACCATAGATGTGAAGGTGATGAAGTAGTTTCATCCCTGCAGGAAGTGCTTGACCTTGCCCGGAGCACAGGGGTACGTCTTGAAGTCAGCCATCTCAAGGCCATAGGCATAAAGAACCAGCAGTATGTTCCCCGGCTGCTTACCATGTTGGAGGAAGCCCGAAGAGAGGGAATTGATGTGGCCTTTGACCAATATCCATATGATTTCGGTTCCACAAGCCTGTTCAGCCTTTTGCCACCCCAGTATCTGCGCCTGTCTCATGACCAACTGCATATGGCCTTAGGTAACAGGGAAGACAGGAAGAGGATGTCTGCTATGATCATGCATCCCCAAGGATGGGATTCGCTTGTCGAACTTTGTGGTTTTGACAAGATCATACCCATTGTCCTGGAAGGTCAGGAAAACTATCAGTACAAGACATTGCGGCAGATTGCCCTGGAAATGAAAGGAAGCAGTACCGATGAGGCTTGCATGGATGCTTTTCTTACCTTGCTTGAAAACGAGCAGGGTGTTGCCTTGATGGTTGACACTACCCAAAGCGAAGAGAGCCTTTGTACTATCATGAGACATCCTCTCATGTGTTTCGGCACTGATGCATTGTATGCAAGCAATCTGTGCCATCCCCGTTCTTACCAAGCTGCAATACATATGTTGCAAGAATATTGCCTTGGTCAGAAAGTGCTGGGATTGGAAGAAATGGTACATAGGATGAGCGGCAAGACCGCACAGCGACTGGGCCTTTCTGACAGAGGCACAATAGAAGCCGGGAAGAAGGCAGATATTGTCTTGCTTGATTTGTCCAGGCTTAAGGATAATTCTACCTTGACTGATCCCGCGGCAAGACCTGATGGAGTTGAAAAGGTTTTTGTCAACGGCCGGCTGGCCATTGAGGACGGAAGGCTTGTTGCCTCCTGTCCGTTCGGAAAGATACTGAGAATGCTGTAATGCAGGAATTGTGGCAATATGCGGAACCGTATTGCCGCCTCAGGTCCTGTATCGTGTAAGGAATTGTCTTGTCCTTTCATGTTTCGGATTGCCGAATACTTCTTCTGGCGTACCTTCTTCCGCGATGAGACCGTCATCCATGAAAATAACCCTGTCGCTGATACCTCTGGCAAAGGCCATTTCGTGGGTAACGACGACCATGGTCATCTTTTCCGCGGCCAGTTCCCTGATGACTTTCAGGATTTCCCCGGTAAGCTCGGGATCCAATGCACTTGTCGGTTCATCAAACCATAGGACCTGAGGTTTGAGCGCAAGGGCCCGTGCAATGGAAACCCTCTGTTGCTGTCCTCCTGACAATTGGCAGGGATAGCTGTCAGCTTTGTCAGCAAGCCCCATTTTTTCAAGTAATCCCATAGCTGTGGCATCGGCATCAGTTTTTTCCTTGTGCAGTACCGAAACCAAGGCTTCCGTGATGTTCCTTTTGACACTGAAGTGGGGAAAAAGGTTGAAATTTTGGAAAACCAATCCGCACATGAGCTGAATCTGCCTGAGTTTGTCAGCAGAAGGCTGGTGACCGTTGTCGTACAGGATTTCTCCGCAGATAGTCACTTTTCCTCCCTCGATGCTTTCCAATTGGTTGATGGCCCTGAGCAATGTGCTTTTACCTGAACCGGAGGGACCTATGATCGAAAGGACTTCTCCTCTGTCAACGTGGAATGAAATATCCTTGAGTACCCTGAGGTCTCCATAGTTCTTGACCATGTGTTCGACGTTTATCATCCTATCCATTTCAACATTCTCCCGTTCAATTGTAGTAATCAAGTTTTTTCTCAAGAAGATCGAAAGCCTTTGAGACAACACCGTTCATGACGAAGTAGAAGATTCCCGCGACAAACAGCGGTGTAGTGGAGAACTCCCTTGCCGAGGCTGTCTGGGCAACCCTGAAAAGCTCTGCAACACCGATAGTCTGGGCCAATGCGGTATCCTTGACCAGGGTAATCACTTCATTGCCCATGGCCGGAATGATTTTCTTGACTACCTGTGGCAGTACTATGTGGGTGAATGTATGAGATTTCGTGAATCCCAAGACCTTGCCTGCCTCATATTGTCCTTTCGGTATGGATTGGATACCACCTCGGTAGATTTCAGCAAAGTAAGCCGCGTAGTTGATGACATAAGCGATGATGGCTGCTGTAAAACGGTCTGTTGAGGAGCCGAAGACGTAGTAGGGTGCAAAATACACGAAGATGAGCTGGAGGATCAGCGGTGTGCCTCTCATGATCATGATGTAGATGTTGACGATTTGAGAAATGATCTTGATGTGGCTCATCCGCCCTTTTGCCACGAGCAAGCCAAGTGGCAGGGCAAACAGGAGCGTAAGGAAAAAAATCTGGAAACTTACCACAGTTCCTTGGAGCATTTGTTGGAGAAGCTTTTCCACGTTGACCTCCGTAGGTTAAAAAATTCATTCTACTATAAGCGAAAAGTTCCGGGATACGCAACCCGAGGGACAAAAACAAGCAGGGGATGCTTCAGCATCCCCCGCATTTCATTCCTGAATGATGTTATTTCCCTATGACAGTGATATCGCTGCCGAACCACTGTGTGGATATCTTTGCCATTGTACCATCATTTGCCATGGCATCCAGTTCTTCCTGTACCTTGTCTCTCAATGCAAGGTCACCTTTGCGGAAGCCCACTCCGAACTGTTCGTCGGCAAGTGTCTGCTTGAGAATACGGAAATCCTTGCCTGATCTCTTGATGTTGTCAGTAGCGACCATGAGATCCACTGCAACTGCATCGACGCCGCCGCTCTGCAGGTCCATCAATGCCGTCAGGTTATCCTTGAAGTCAATGATCTGCTTCAGGCTGGATTTGAACTGCACATTTGCGTCAATGGCATCATTGGAAGATGAACCAGCCTGCACGCCGATGGTCTTGCCGGCAAAATCAGCCAAGGCCTGGTAAGGGGCATTGCCTTTTACGACCAGGACCTGTGCATTGTTCATATATGGCTTTGTGAACGTAAGGACCTTTTCCCTTTCTGGGGTGATGGTAAAGCCATTCCAGATACAGTCAATGTTACCGGTTGCCAATTCCTGTTCCTTGCTGTTCCAGTCGATAGGCTGGCATTTGAGTTCCACACCCATTCTCTTGGTGACTTCCTTTGCCAGGTCTATGTCAAAGCCTACGATTTCATTGTCGTCATTGCGATATCCCATGGGAGGGAATGAATCGTCAAGTCCAAGTACGAAAACACCCTTTTTCATTACCTTGTCCAAGGAATCATCCTTCCCCGGGACCTCTTGGTTACCGTTGGCAAAGAGAGCCAGGCCTGTGACTGCCACAAGCAGAACTGTAAGAAATCTTTTCATCTGTATGTTTCTCCCATAGTGTGTGTAAGGCAATTGCCTTGTTTCTGATACTATCGGAAAAAACACATCGTTTCTAGAGTCGTGATGCATAAATATACAAAAAAGTGTAATAATATGCAGAAATCGTAACCAACCCTTTGCCTAAGGTCTCCGGTCGCAATGCTCACAATCCTGTTCGCCATGGCAGAAGGTACAGTTGCATTCCTTGTTCTTTTTCTTGGTACGGATTCCCTTTATTGCAAGGAGGACCATTGTTGTTATTGCAGCCAAGACTGCAATGTTGGCTATAACTGAAACGAATGACATCAGAACACCCCCTTGGCAATAGTATATACCACTAAGGAGACTATGTAAGCCAGGCCTGTCTGCCAAAGAATTGTCAAAAAGAACAGCTTTCGGTCTTCAAGTTCACTTGCCATGGCCGACAACGAAGCTATGCAAGGAGAGGCAAGCAGTATGAACAGCATATATGAAAGTGCCGAAGCCGGGGTCAGAAGCAATGAAAAAGGTTGTCCTTGCATCGTGACGCTCAATGTGCTGACAATTGATTCCTTGGCTGCAATGCCAGTCAACAGTGCGACTGAAAGTTGCCATTTCCCGAACCCAAGAGGCTTGAATATCGGGGCAATGAATTTGCCGATTTGGGAAAGCATGCTTTTTTCAGCTTCGACTTCCATAAAACTGAAGCTGTATGTCTGCAGCAGCCAGATTACGACGCTGGCCAGCAGGATGGTGGTTCCTGCCTTGAGCAGAAATCCCTTTGTCCTGTCCCATGTCTGTATGGCAGTGTTCTTTAATGTCGGTACTTGGTAGCGTGGCAGTTCCATGATGAATGCATTGTTTTCCTTGTGCGTATCAAGGGCTTGTGCCAGGATACCGGTCAGCATGATAGCCAAGATACCTGTAAAATACATCAGCGGAGCCATGTACCATGCATTGTTGAAGAAATAAGTAATCATCAGCGAAAAAATCGGAAGCTTTGCACTGCAAGGAATAAACGGGGTGACGGCTATGGTAAGCCTGCGCATCTTCGGATGTTCGATGGTTCTGCTGGACATGATGGCAGGCACGGAACAACCGGTTCCGATGACAAGTGGAATGATGGATTTGCCGCTCAGTCCCAAGTCTCTCATCATCCGGTCCATGATGAAGGCTATACGGGCCATGTAGCCGCAGTCTTCCAATATCGAGAGGAGGGCAAAAAGCACGATGAGCTGGGGAACGAAAGAAAGCACGGAGCCACAGCCGGCTATGATACCGTCTACCAGCATGTGAGATAGGAAGGGAAGTACACCAAGCTGGGCAAACCATGTGGTAAGCGATTGCCTGAGTACCAGGATTCCTTTTTCAAAGAGTGGGACGGTCGCTCCTCCCACTATGCCGATGCTGAGAAAGAAAACCCCTGCCATGATAAGGATGAACAGGGGAATTGCCAAAATCCTGTTTGTCAGTATGGTATCGAGTGTAAATCTGTCTTCTGATTTCAGCTTGATTTGACAAGCCTTGCTGACTCTTTCGGCTACATGGTAGCGCTGGTCGATGATAATTGCTTCTATGTCATCATTGAATACTTTTTCCAGTTCAGTCCTTTCTCTATCAAGGACTTTGTGCAGTCTTTCCGGAACCGGTGGCATGTGAGTCCTGAACAGTTCATCCCGCTCAAGGAGCTTTATGGCACACCAACGGGGAGGATACCCGACCGGGATTGTATGGAGATAATCATCTTCGATCAATCGGGTGATGCAGGTTTCGACCGGAGGAGCAAAAATAGGACAGCTTGGAGCATGGGGATCAGCAAGAAGTTTTTCAGCTACTTTGGTAAATCCATCCAGCCCGATTCCCTTGCTGGCGGAAATTGATACGACCGGAGTTCCGAACATCTGGCTGAGCTGCTTTTCATCCAGCTTGATGCCCTCTTTTTCCAGCAGATCCTGCATGTTGAGTACCAGGATCATCGGCCTTGCCAGTTCGCTTAGCTGTGAAGTAAGATACAGGCTTCTTTCCAAGTTCGTGGCATCGATGACATCAACGACGATATCCGGTTTTTGATCCAGGATGAAACGTCGTGAGAGTTTTTCTTCCGGACTATAGGGAGAAAGGGAATAGATCCCCGGCAGGTCAACGACCTTGTGGCCTCTCCATAGCCCATCCTTTTCTTCTACGGTGACTCCAGGCCAGTTGCCTACATGTGCTGTCGTACCTGTGAGTTGATTGAAAAGAGTCGTCTTTCCGCAGTTCGGGTTACCGATCAAGGCTAGTGTCTTCATCTTTACCTCTACCGCAGAACCAGGTTTTCAGCCTGTTCATTCCGAAGGCAGAGGTGGTATCCTCTCAGCGACACTTCGATAGGATCACCCATCGGAGCCCTTTTGACTACCGAGACCTTGATGCCTCTGGTAAATCCCATGTCCATCAGCCGTCGCTTGATTTCCTTAGGTGCATTGATTGCCCCTATGGTTCCGCTTTGACCGACATCCAGTTTAGCCAGTGTCTTTGTATTTTCCATTTCAGCTATACTGTACTGAAATGGGCCGCGTTGGGCAATACAAAAATAAGCAAATGCTAACATTTTTCATGTATTTTTCATGTATCAGTATCCTACCCTTGTGTCAGAAAGGGGGCCGGTGTTTTTTCCTGTCTATATCGGCAGGGTAGAGAACTGTTTTCTGAAAGCCTCATGCAACCTGTTGTTACGTTGTGGACCTTCATAAAGGAGCGTGGAAATGCCTACTTCCGCTGCAGCTGCCCGGTTTTCAGCAAGGTCATCGATAAAATATGTCTTGTCTGCAGGATATCCCTCTTTCTTCAATATGTAGCGGAAAAATGCCGGTTGAGGCTTATATAAGCCGATTTCATTGCTTGCATATACAGCGTCAAACAATTTGCTGAAGCCAAGCTGTCCTTGGAAAATTTCCAAGTGCGGCTGGAATGTGTTGGATCCGAGAACCACTCGTTTACCTTCTGATTTCAATAATTTGACCAATGCCATCGTCTGTTCATTCAGCATCGGATGGAAGTGTTTGGCAAACGGTTCTCCTTCTACCCTGATGCCGAGCATATGTTCCAGATGCTTCCAGTACGCTGGTGTAGAAATATTGCCATCCATCAACGGGGCCGCATATGCCGTAAAATCAGCGAGGAATTCCTTTTTTGTCTTGCTGTCCATTCCATATTCCTTGATGATGCCTTCCAAACAGCTGATGCTGTCAATCATGACATTGCCTGCATCAAAGATGAACAACTGCGCAGAAGAAGTGGCGTCGCTGATATTGTCGTACAAGCCTTTCCATGACAATATATCTGAAAGACCTTGTATCGTCCGGTTACCTTCAGTACCGATGCCGACGGTATACATGCCTGCCTGATGGGCTGCTTCGATTCCGGTGGGCGCATCTTCATAGGCTACGCAGTCACATGGTTTCTGTCCAAGCATGGCTGCAGCTGAAAGAAAGATAGCGGGATTCGGTTTGCCTTGGCTGATTTTGCTTATGTCTACGATTTTGCTGAAGTAGGGCATGAGACCTGTCTTTGTAAGCACAAATGAGGCATTGGCACTTGCTGAAGCAATTATCATCGGTATGGAAGCTTCTGCCAGACGTTCAAGAAGGGCGACTGTGCCCGGAAGTACCAAGGATTTTCCCTTTTTGCTGACAAGTTCCTGGAATACTTTGTTTTTCCGTTCAGAAATACTATGGATGTTTTCCTCTGTCGGTGACTGTCCTACGGCTGTCAGAAAATTCCTTGCTCCTTCTTTTCTCAGGACTCCTCGTAGCCCTTCCAGGTCTTTTTCAGTCAATTCCTTGTTGAATTCAGTTCTTCCGAGCTCAATGTAACAGGATTCATGCAGTTCCTGGGTGTTGCACAAGACTCCATCCAAGTCAAAGACAGCAGCTTTCATACGTGGTACCTCCGGATTTTCCCTACATACTACAGGATGAAGGCAGATATGGAAAGTCTGTTTCCTTTTCTTTGTTTTCAATTTTACCTGCGGAGACAGCGGACTTATCGGAGATTGGTTTTATTTAGGTTCAAAACATAAATCCGATGATACTGAATACCATAGCAGCTGCCAGCATGATGATCTCAGGAAGGGGCAGGATCATATGTCTGACTTGTTTCTTATAGAGTCCATATGTTTCCTTGAATATCGGAATCAGTTGCTTCTTTTCCTCAAAGACTGCATTTATATATTGGAAGATCGCTATAAGCAAGGCAATTGCCATCCCTATGGAAGATCTGAGGGAAAGCATGAGTCCTGCCTGCAGTATAACGAACGTGCCATACATGGGATGCCGCACTTTTGCATAGTATCCGTCAGTTACGAGAGTAATGGGAGATCTTTTGTCATCCTTGCTTTTTGCCTTGTGGTTCTGTTGCGTTGCCTGTGAAAGTTTTACCATGCCATAACAACTCAGGATAAGGCCATATGTGAAGTAAGGTAGGTCAATTTTTGAGAATTCCACGCCAATGAAGGAAAACCATACAGGAAAAACGTGCCAAGGTCGGAAATCCGGTACAAAGCCAAGCAGATACTTGATGAGGTAATAGAGTAGGGTATATTCTACGATTCCCCATGCAAACATACTGAATGTGTGCAGGAAGCTACTTGACTGTAATTTTTCATATTGTTTGTCCCAGTGTAGCTTTTCTTCATATTTTAACAAAGTTGTTACCTCGTACGCCAAGATTCTATGCTATGGGGGCAATTGAAACACCCAGCATAAGCAATTTTTATCTTTTAGCAAATTCTATCTTTTAGTACAAGTGATAGATTGTATGGTAACGACATATTCTTGTGATTTTTGTGGCATCATGTAATTTAGGTTAATAAAAGAAGAACGTATGGATAAATCAATGAAATTTCAACTGTTGCGATCAATCAAGGTAGGTGCTACCATGACAGTCCTCTGGACTGTTGCCTTATGTCCAAGCAGGTCCACCATCATCCGTGCTGCAGAATTTCCCATCTGTGCAGGGTTCTGTGAGATTGTTGACAAATTCCATGCCTTTGTATCATTGATACCGTTGAATCCGATGATCCTGACTGTCGAGCCGATGGCCCTGAGATGTCGGAGAATGTCGATTGCAAGTTCATCATTGCAGCAGGATATGCCTGTGATGCCATGTTTTTCTACGAACCAGTCCAATATGAGGAACCTGTCTGCCTGCCTCATGGAAAAGGAACAGCTGTAGCAACGGCATTGTCCTTTGGCCTTTAGCTCATCACGGAATCCTTTTTCTTGGGATGTCAGTCCGTTGATGCCTTTGGCTTCACAGATGTACAGCAGGGAAGAGCAGTTCTTGTCCAGCAGGTAGTCTGCGGCCAATTTACCTCCCAGATACTTGTCACTTTGTATAGACGGATATCCTTCTGCCATGCAGCTGAGGAATACCATGGGGATGTTCTTCTGTGACAGCAGTTTGATGTCACTTGTTTCCGGTAGTACGGAGAGAAAGAGCAGGCCTGATACGGGAATATCGGCAAACTGTGGCAGGAAGGATTCTTTTTCCTTCTGATAATCCATGAAAATAAGATGGATCTGTTTCTGCTGGAGCATCTGGTAGACTTCCTCAAGCAGGTCATATGTATACCGGGAGAGAAAATCGTGTGTCACAAAGCCGATATAACTCTGGCAACTTGCTTTCATTGCCAGATGAGAAGCCATGGAATTGGGCTGGAAATCATATGCCCTGATGACACTGAGGACTTTCCCCTTGGTCTTTTCGGAAATATTCGGACTATTGTTGAGGACCCTGGACACTGTGCCTATACCGACATGTGCCTCTTTTGCTATTTCCTTGATGGTCAGATGCACTTCCTTCATATCGGAAAGTATGGATTCTTGCAATAAAGCTGTCAAGTTGCATGGTTTTTCTTTTTCAAGTGGCTGAAGTGAATTGACAGGTAAGCCGAGTAGGTAGATAATGCATCCCGTGGAAGCGTTTCCAAATTAAAACAAACATAGGAGTTTTCTATGAAGATTGTACTAGTAGGTGCCGGCAGTGCCCAGTTTGGTGCCGTGACATTAGGGGACCTGTTCCAGAGCGATATTCTGGCAGGAAGTGAGATCGTACTGGTAGATATTGACTGTGAAGCCTTGGACAAGATGCTCCATGCGGCACAGGATTACCTTGCAAAGACCGCACGTCCTTATTCTGTTTCTGCAACGACGGACCGTACGGAAGCCTTCAAAGGTGCTGATGCCGTTGTCATTTCAATTGAAGTCGGCAGTCGTTTTCCGCTATGGGATATGGATTGGAGCCTGCCGCAACAGTATGGGATCCATCAGGTATACGGCGAGAACGGAGGAGCCGGAGGAACGTTCCATGCCCTGAGGATCGTACCTGTGATAGTCGGGATCTGTGATGATATCGTCAGATATTGCCCGCAGGCCTTGGTCCTCAACTATTCGAATCCGATGAGTGCAATCTGTACGACGGTGGAGAGAAAATATCCAGATCTGAAATTCATCGGACTTTGCCATGAGATCGCATCCCTTGAACGCTATCTTCCAGGCATGCTTGGTACTTCCTTTGACAATCTTTCGCTGAGAGCTGCAGGCCTCAATCATTTCAGCGTCCTTCTGGAAGCAACCTACAAAGATTCCGGTCGGAATGCCTATCCCGATATCCTTGCCAAGGCCGATAGTTTTTTTGAAAAGGAACCGGGTTATTCCGCTTTGCTGGACTATTACAGGAAAAATGGGAAGTCGGTGGAAACGGAAGGAAGCCATGAAAGGGTAGCAGGGCTGGACAGTGGCAAGCCTTGGGCAGACAGGACATTGTTCGAAGTAATCCTGCACCGGTATCATCTGCTTCCCATTACCACCGACAGTCATTTGGGTGAGTACATTTCCTGGGCTGCCGATGTAGCAGACCATAAGGGAATCAAGGATTTTTACAATTACTATCGCTTGGTCTTGGGGAACAAGAAAGTGAAGATTGACAGTTCTATACATGAACGGCTAGCCTATATTCTTGAAGGATATGCAGAAAACAGCGGTTATGAAGAACCTGCAGTCAATATCCGCAACGACGGCTTTATACCTGATCTGCCATCTTGGCTTTCTGTTGAAGTGCCTGCACGGATTACGGAAAAGGGTGCGGAAGGCATAGCTTTCCCCGATTATCCCAAGGGGTTTCTTGGCCTTTTGCGGAATTATAGCAGCAGCTATGATCTGATTGCCGAGGCGGTATTGCATGGAAGCAAGGAATATGCATTGCAGGCTCTTATGGCAAATCCTGTCATTGACGTCTGTGCACAGCTTCCTGAGTTACTTGACCAGGTGATTGCCATGCAGAGTCCATGGCTTGACTATCTCAAATAGCGGTACCATCAGCTGTCCCGGTCCACAAGGGTCGGGACTAAGCTGATGTGCAACTGTGGTTTGCTACGGTTTGCAAGAAGGGAAAGTATTGCACGGACAATGACTGCACCCAATTCATGCGGACCTTGGGAAATCGTGGACAATCCCCAGGCCTGTGTGATGCCCAATCCATCATAACCGATGATCCTGATATCTGCCTGTTTTTCCCGTATTGCCTGCAGTACGCCGATGGCGATTTCGTCACAGTATACGAAAACTCCGTCATATTTCCCTTGGAAACTGATTTCCTTGCCAATCCTATAGCCGTCTGTTTCTGCAATATCTGCAAAAAATTGTCTTGGCTTGCCATATCCCAGTTTCTGCAGTTCGTCAAAAAAACCTTTGTGCCGCTCTGAATTTGAGGAAGAATCTCCTGCCTGCTCAACAATGCAGGGGTTCCTTACACCTTTTTGGAACAAGTAACGGGCAGCAAGGCGTCCACCTTCTTCATTGTCGCATACAATACAGTTTTCTCCAGGAAAATCCTTGTCTGCAAATAGTACCGGTATGTTCCTGTTCTTCAGAAACTGTACTTCCGCAGAAGTCGGATCGAGACTGAAGAACACGACTGCCGAGAGTTTCATTTCTATGATTGTCCTGATGAAATCTGATGTTTTCCGCGCATAGTCAAGTATGACCAGCTGGTAACCGGATTTCTGCAGGTTGCCATAGGTGTTCTCAAAGATTTCGTAAAAATAATGTATGGAAAAGTTAGGTACGACCAGACCTATGCGTTTGTTCGGTTTCCTATTGCCTGCCAATGCCGTTGCCGAAGGGTTTGGTATGTAGTGGAGTTCCTTTATTGCTTCAAGTACCTTTTCCCTTGTTTCCTGTGATGTGTGAGGATTTTGGTTGAGGACACGTGAGACGGTGGCAATGCCCACCTGTGCCTTTGCGGCAATTTCCCTGATGGTTACCTTTGTTTCCGACATGGAAAAATCATACGTTTGCTTTTCCTGAAAGTCAATGTACGTGGTATCGGTAAGTCTTGCAGGAGCCTGGTTCCGGTATTTTGACAATTGCAATCATCCTATGTGAAGATACCGATGAAAAACGATGACAAAAACCCAAAAATAAGATACGATTGACAGCATGTATAAGTCGGGTGAAGATTATCTTGAGGCAATACTTGTTGTCGAAAATGAGAAAGGAAAGGTCCGCTCCATTGATATCGGACGTCAGCTCGGTGTCTCCAGACCTAGCGTGAACCGTGCGGTCAATGTATTGGCTTCACAGGGATATCTTGAACATGAGACGTATGGCAATGTCGTACTTACGGACAAAGGAAGACGTTATGCCCAGCGTGTATATGGACGGCATACTGCCCTTGCTCGTTATCTGCACGAAATCCTTGGGGTAAGCCAGGAAATCAGTGTCAGGGATGCCTGTCTGATCGAACATGATGTATCGCCCGAGACAATGGACAGGATCAAGGAACACTTGCAGGCTTTCGATGCGCAGAACAAAGGGAGCAAGGGCTGACTGTATCGGATTCCCTATTGGTTGTTGTTTGTCAGCTGGCTACGATATACACTCGGTGTCAGACCGCAGAAACGCTTGAATATCCTTGCGAAATATCCTGGGGTAGGGAAGCCGCTCAGAGCAGCAATTTTCTTGACGGACAGTTCCTTGTTGAACATGAGTTCAACGCTTCTGTTTACTCTCCAGGCGTTAAGGAACTGGAGAAAATTCATTCCCGTATACTGACGGAAAATCCTTGAAAGGTGACTTTCACTGACATTGAGGAACGTCGCTGCTTCCTGCAGGCCGATATTCTTGTCATAGTTGTCCCGGATATAGTCAATGGCCTTGTTGGCCAACTTGTTATCTGTCGTCAATGTCAGAGGAATTGCATCATCGGCAACCAAAGCATTGACTACTGATTTGATCTGACAATCCCTGACTTTGTCAAGTTTGTTGATCATTGCCTGCAGTACCTTGTCAACAAGCAGGAAATCAACCGGTGGAATTATGGTCCTGAAAGGGCCCTCAAGATCCTGTGAGGCAATGACGACCGTATGCTGGAGAGAACACTTGGAAAGGAACAATTGCCCTTCCGCATCCTTTACCTTGTCATCTGTGATCATGATGTCACAGCTGAGCAACTTAAGTAATTTTGAACCTATTTTGCCGTCTCCGGTGCTTCCTGCAAGTTCTAGGTCCAGGCTTTCCCATCTGATGTTGTCTGTCAGGCCCTGTCTGAGGCCATTGTCCTCGAGTACGATCAAAACTGTATGATGTCCCATAGCCAACCCCTTTGCCATTTACTGAAATGCAGACTTGTCATGATGCTACCTTATGATTCCTGATGAATCGGTAGGTATACATCAAATTCAAGACTTGGCGATATCAAATTTATGACAGATTTGTCGAAAAATGTCAATGATACTGCATATTCAAGGAATATCTATGCAATAAATGAATATTATTGATTTTTATTGCAATTTTGGGTTGACAAGGAAACGAAATTGAGTCTAAGGTAGTGACACCAGCTGAAAAGCGTATCTATCGCAAGGAGCACAGGATGAATACCGCATATATATCTTCTGTATCGCTATCCATTATTCCTGTCCATGTAGTAAACATGGTAGTAGCTCTGTATGCTGTCGTAATTCTTATTCTAGCAAGCCTACTAATTATTATTTAGCCACGGTACGTCAGAGATAAACAGACAAAACCGTGGCAAGCCTCCCCCAATCAGACCGTGGGAGCGTTTTTCTATATCCAAAGGAGAATCAAAGATGGAAGACAAGAAGGAACTGAGATACACACTGGCATTGTTGGTCAAAGACCATGCAGGTGTCCTTCAACGCGTAGTGGGCCTTTTTTCACGGCGTTGCTACAACATTGTCTCTCTCAGTGTCGGTCCTACCTCTACGGAGGGAATCAGCCGGATTACCATTGTCGTCGGTGGCAATGAATCCATAGTACGGCAGATCAAGAACCAGCTTGAAAAGCTTATAGATGTCCATCGGGTCGTCATACTGGACAGTGAAAGGTCAGTCCAGTCAGAACTCCTGCTTGTCAAGCTTCAGACCAAGGACGGCAACCGGAGCCAGGTGCTGGAACTTGGTGAGGTGTTCAAGGCAAAGATTGTTGATGTCACTCTTGAAACAATAACTTTTCAGATGATCGGGGGACTGAACAAGGTCCATTCATTCCTTGATTTGGCCAAACCTTTCGGCATTGTAGAAATGGCTAGGACCGGTATGACGGCGCTTGAGAGAGGACCCCTTCCTCTTTCGCTTCATCCCTATGATGAGGATGATGACTGAAACAGGTATTTTCGCGCATGCGAAACAGATATGAAAATTCAATGGCTGGAAGCCAAAGGACAAAAAAATGAGCAAGATGTATTATGACTCAGATGCAAACCTTGATTTTCTCAAGGGTAAGAAGGTAGCTATCATCGGGTATGGTAGCCAGGGACATGCACATGCACTTAACCTGCAGGAAAGCGGGGTTGATGTAGTCGTCGGTCTTTACAAAGGCTCAAAGAGCTGGAAAATTGCTGAGGAAGCTGGTTTGAAGGTCATGACAACTGCCGAAGCCGCCAAGCAGGCACAGATCATCATGATGCTGGTACCTGATGAAAAACAGGCAAAGATTTACAAGGAATCCATTGAACCTGGACTGGAAAAGGGCGATTATCTTGCATTTGCCCATGGATTTAACATCCATTTCGGTCAGATCGTACCTCCTGAAGATGTCAACGTCATCATGATTGCTCCGAAGGGGCCAGGTCACACGGTAAGGTCACAGTTCAAGGAAGGTAAGGGTGTCCCTTGCCTCATTGCCCAGACCCAGGATCCTTCAGGCAACAGCCATGATGTGGCACTTGCCTATGCAAAAGGATTGGGTGCCGGCCGTGCCGGTATCTTCGAAACGTCCTTCAAGGAAGAGACCGAGACCGACCTTTTCGGCGAACAGGCAGTACTGTGCGGCGGTGTCTCTGCATTGATCAAGGCTGGATTCGATACACTGGTCGAAGCAGGTTATCAGCCTGAGATGGCTTATTTCGAATGCTGCCATGAAATGAAGCTGATCGTCGATCTGATCAACCAGGGTGGACTTTCCTATATGAGATATTCCATTTCTGATACTGCAGAATATGGTGACTATACCTGTGGCCCTAAAGTCATTACCGATGACACCAAGAAGGCAATGAAGGGCATTCTCACGGACATACAGGAAGGAACCTTTGCACGCAACTGGTTGCTTGAAAACCAAGTCGGCCGTCCTTACTTCAATGCAAGAAGAAGAATGGAAGCTGACAGCCTTCTGGAGAAAACCGGCAAGAAACTACGCGGCCTGATGAGCTGGCTGAAGAAGTAACCGGTAGTATCCGGTCTGCGTTCTCTGCTGACGCAGACCGGATGCTGATCACTCTGCCTTTTCAAAAAAGGAATCGGCATATGCCCATGATATGGGACAGAAGGATATATACGACATGGATACGATTAGAATTTTTGATACGACACTCAGGGACGGGGAACAGGCTCCTGGTTATAGCATGAATCTGGAGGAGAAGCTCCGGATGGCCAAACAGCTTGAAAAATTGGGTGTTGATGTCATTGAGGCAGGTTTTGCCATTGCAAGTCCGGGGGATTTTGAATCCATACAGTCAATTGCAGAAAATATTGATGATGTAGTCATTGCATCGCTGTCGAGAGCTTTGGAAAAAGACATAGATGCAAGTGCGAGAGCTATTGCGAAAGCGAGGCATCCGAGGATACATACGTTTCTGGCAACAAGTGACCTACATCTGAAATACAAGCTGAAGATGACCCGGGAAACGGCATTGGAACGGATCGCAGCCATGGTCAGATATGCCAGGAACCTTTGTCCTGACGTGGAATTTTCTCTTGAAGATGCGTCCCGGACGGATCTTGATTACCTGTGCAAGGTCGTTGAGGTCGCTATCAGGGAAGGTGCCGGTACCATCAATCTGCCCGATACGGTAGGCTATGCCACGCCGACGGATATTGCGGAAATGTTTAGCAGGGTGAGAAACAGCGTTCCTAACATTGACAAGGCCGTACTGAGCTGCCATTGTCACAATGACCTTGGTATGGCCTTGGCCAATACATTGGCGGCCCTTTCCAATGGTGCGCGCCAGGTTGAAGGAACTATCTGCGGCATTGGCGAGCGGGCAGGCAATGTCGCGCTTGAAGAATTGGCAATGAACCTGCGTACACGTGCTGATGCGTATCCATTCCAGTGCAGGATACATACGGAGGAGATTACCCATACGGCCCGTCTGCTTACTTCCATTACCAATGTACGTCTGTTCCCGTCGAAGGCAATTGTAGGGGAGAATGCCTTTGCCCATGAGAGCGGTATCCATCAGCACGGCATCATGGCCAATGCCAAGACCTATGAAATCATGACACCGGAAAGTGTCGGTATGGTCAAGACAAAGCTCGTGCTCGGCAAACATAGCGGTATCCATGCCTTTACTGAACGGATGGGTGAGCTTGGCTACCATTTTGATGAAGAAGAGGACAAGCGCCTTTTCGGTGAATTCAAGACCTTATGTGACCGTAAGAAGACCATTGAGGATGACGACCTTATTGCTTTGGTGGAATCTACAGCCCCACGTAGCGAGAATGATTGGATCTTGGACAATTTTGTCGTGAACAGCGGTAATCTGATGAACAGTACGGCCTGTGTTACCCTTATACACAACGGAAAGAAACGGATGGAAGTAGCAGTGGGTACAGGGCCTGTCTATGCATCCCTGAGGGCTGTGGAAAAGATTATCCGTCATCCCTTCGGCCTTACGGAGTATAGCCTCAATGCTGTTACTGAGCATAGGGATGCGCAGGGCGAAGTAATCGTCAAGATTACTGATGGCAATGGATTCTATAGAGGTCGGGGAGTATCGACCGATGTAATCGAGGCATCCATACTTTCATGCCTTGCGGCAGTGAATCGGATGCTGAGCAATGAACCTCCCGTAGTGCGGGGAAGAAAACCACAGCAGCTGAGTCTTGATGACGATATGTTGGTCGGACACAGCGACAAAGGTAAGGAGGAAGATGATGAATGACCGGAGGGTCGAACTCTTTGACTCTACGCTACGTGACGGTGTACAGGGCGAAGGCATAAGCTATTCGGTTTCGGACAAACTGCGCATTGCTGCTTTGCTGGATTCATTGGAATTCGATTATATTGAGGCCGGTAATCCCGGCTCAAACCCAAAGGACATGATGTTTTTCCAGGAAATAGAAAAACGGAAGCTGCAGCATGCTACCTTGGTAGCCTTTGGTTCAACCAGGAGAAGGGGAACCGATGTCTGTCAGGACGCAAATATCAAATCATTGCTTGCAAGCGGTACCTCCTGCCTGTGCATCTTCGGGAAGTCCTGGGACTTTCAAGTAACGGATATAATCAGGACCAGACTGGAAGAGAATCTTGATATGATCGGCGATACCATCAGCTATCTCGTTGCACAAGGTAGGGAAGTCTTCTTCGATGCCGAACATTTCTTTGACGGGTATGTTGCCAACAGGGACTATGCGCTGGCTACATTGGAAAGGGCCAGGACTGCCGGAGCATCAAGATTGATTCTCTGTGAGACAAGAGGCGGCATGATGCCTGACAAGGTCGGCAGGATCACAGGAGAAGTGGCCAAGGCATTTCCTGATGTACGCATCGGGATACATGCACATGATGACTGTGGTGTTGCCGTGGCCGCATCCCTTATGGCAGTGCAGGCAGGGGCAACGCAAGTCCAGGGGACTCTTCTCGGTTTCGGAGAACGTTGCGGCAATGCAAACCTGGTCACGGTCGCTTCCGACCTGAAGTTCAAGATGGGATATTCATGCCTGAGTAACAAAAGCTATCCTAAGTTCTTTGAGACATGCAGGGAAGTGGCGGAGATCTCAAATATTAGGATTCCTCACCAGCAGGCGTTCATCGGTCATTCAGCTTTTTCACATAAGGGTGGCATGCACATAGATGGTGTGAGAAAAAATCCGGTATCCTTTGAACATGAAAAACCTGAATCATTCGGAAACTGCAGACACCTGTTGACCAGTGAAGTGGCGGGCAAGGCCTTGTTGCTTCAGAAGATAAAGGCAATAGTTCCTGGCTTTGACAAACAGGATCCCCGAGTAGAAGAACTGGTTGTAAGCTTGAAGAGACTGGAGGCTGCAGGTTATCACTATGAGGGTGCCGAAGCTTCATTTGACTTGATTATCCGCAAGAGCCTGGGACTTGACAAATCATATTTCAGACTGGTGCACTATAAGACGATAGGGGAGCAGGTAAACGGGAACAATGATGACCGGCAGATGCATACTGCCGTAATCAAGGTAATCTGTGCCGGACGTTCTGCAATCACGGCGGAAGAAGGTGCAGGTCCCGTCAATGCATTGGATAAAGCTTTGAGGAAAGTCCTTGAACCCTTTTATCCGCAACTTTCAGGCGTACACCTGAGTGACTATAAGGTCAGGGTCCTTGACGGTGTGGAAGCAACTGCTTCAAAAGTCAGGGTCCTGATTGAATCGACAGACGGAACCAGGTCATGGAATACGGTAGGCGTAAGCCATGACATCATTATAGCAAGCTGGCAGGCACTGAGCGACAGCATCAGCTGGTACCTTCAGACAACGGGTGCCGAACCTGCGATGATAGGAGAAAAATAGAAATGGGAATGACAATGTCACAGAAGGTGCTTGCAGCCAAAGCAGGGCTGGAGAGCGTCCGACCCGGACAATTGATCATGGCAAACCTGGATATGGTACTGGGCAATGATATCACAAGCCCGGTTGCCATAGCTGAGTTCGGAAAGTTCGGAAAGACCGAGGTCTTCGACAAGGACAAGGTAGCCCTTGTGCCTGACCACTTTGCCCCGAACAAGGACATCAAGGCTGCCCAGCAGTGCAAGTGTGTCAGGAACTTTGCCAAGGAAAAGGGAATTACCAACTACTTTGAGGTAGGTAAGATGGGCATAGAGCACGCACTGCTGCCTGAACAGGGGCTTGTGACCGCCGGAGATCTTGTCATCGGTGCTGATTCCCACACCTGTACCTATGGAGCTCTTGGCGCTTTTTCCACTGGCGTCGGTTCAACCGATATGGCCTGTGGCATGGCAACGGGAAAAGCTTGGTTCAAGGTCCCTTCGGCCATCAGATTCAATCTGTCCGGCAAACTGGGAAAAAACATCCAGGGCAAGGACCTGATCCTTCATATCATCGGTATGATCGGTGTTGACGGAGCTCTGTACAAGAGCATGGAATTTACCGGTGAAGGCGTGCATGCCCTGACCATGGATGATCGTTTTACGGTCAGCAACATGGCAATTGAAGCCGGTGCCAAGAATGGTATTTTCCCTGTAGATGCAGCTACGCTTGAGTATCTCAAGGCCCATGGCAAGAAAGTACCGAAGGTATATGAGGCTGATGCAGATGCAGTCTATGAAAAAACCTATGATATAGATTTGTCCAAGGTCAAGAGCACGGTAGCTTTTCCGCATCTGCCTTCCAACACAAAGACCATTGACGAGGTCGGTTCCGTAAAGATTGACCAGGTAGTCATCGGGTCCTGTACCAACGGCAGGCTTTCTGACCTTGAAGCTGCAGCTTCTATCCTCAAAGGCAAGAAGGTCGCTGAAGGTGTGAGGTGCATTGTCATACCGGCAACCCAACAGATCTGGAAGCAGGCAATGGATGAAGGACTCTTTGATATCTTCATTGACGCAGGCTGTGCAGTATCGACACCGACCTGCGGTCCTTGCCTGGGAGGCCATATGGGCATCCTGGCTGAGGGTGAAAGAGCGGTCTCTACTACCAATCGGAATTTCGTAGGAAGAATGGGACATGTGAAAAGTGAAGTATACCTGGCAAGTCCCCAGGTCGCTGCCGCCAGCGCTGTAGCGGGCTACATAGCAGATCCGAACAAGGAGAATTGAACAGATGAAAGCAAGTGGTAAGGTATTCAGATACGGAGACAATGTGGATACGGATGTCATCATACCGGCGCGGTACTTGAACACTTCTGACCATGCACAGCTGGCACAGCATTGCATGGAAGATATAGATGCCGGTTTCGTGGGCAAGGTCGAGAAGGGGGATATCATAGTCGCAGACAAGAACTTCGGCTGTGGCTCTTCCCGGGAACATGCACCGATTGCCATCAAGGAATGTGGGGTTTCCTGTGTCATTGCAAGGACTTTTGCCAGGATTTTCTATAGGAATGCCCTCAATATCGGCTTGCCGATCCTGGAATGTCCAGAGGCCTGTGATGCCATTGAACAAGGTGATCAGGTAGAGGTCGACTTTGCCAGCGGTGTCATCACTGATGTGACCAGGGGCCAGAAATTCCAAGCTGAACCGTTTCCCCCGTTCATGCAGAAGCTTATTGCTGCAGGTGGCTTGGCAAACTATATGACCCAGGAGGAGAAGTAGGATGGAATTCAAGATTGCCTTGGTAAAAGGGGACGGCATAGGTCCTGATATCGTAGAGGAAGGCTGCAAGGTCCTTGATGCAGTCTGTGCAAAGCATGGGCATAAGGTCAGTTATGTTGAAGCTCCTGCCGGTGGTGCAGCCATTGACAGTACCGGAAAACCGCTTCCTCCTGAAAGCCTTGAGGCCTGCAAGGGGGCAGATGCTGTATTGTTGGGAGCCGTAGGTGGTCCGAAATGGGATTCCGTTGATCCCATGTTACGGCCAGAGAAGGCTCTGCTTGGTCTGAGAAGCGGTCTTGGACTTTTCTGTAACCTGCGTACTGCAATGATTTATCCACAGCTGAAAGCTGCTTGTCCTCTTAAGGATGAGATAATCAAGGACGGGCTTGACCTTGTCATAGTCAGGGAGCTTACCGGTGGTATATACTTCGGCAAACGTGGGAACACCGACGATGGCGCCTATGATACGATGGCCTATACAATTCCTGAAATCGACAGAATTGTCCGCAATGGTTTTGAGATTGCAATGGCAAGGCGGAAGAAGCTTTGTTCAGTCGACAAGGCAAATATACTGAGTTCCAGCCAACTTTGGAGATCTCGTGTCAATCTGATGTCCAGAGAGTATCCACAGGTCGAGGTGAGCCATCTTTATGTTGACAATGCAGCCATGCAGCTTGTGAGGAATCCCCGTCAGTTTGATGTGATCGTAACCAGCAATATGTTCGGTGATATCCTTTCCGATGAGGCTTCCCAGATTACCGGTTCCATAGGCATGCTTCCGTCTGCTTCGACCAGAAGTGATGATTTCGGCATGTATGAACCGATTCATGGCAGTGCCCCTGACATTGCAGGAAAAGATTTGGCAAATCCGATTGCGACCATTCTTTCGGTAGCCATGATGCTTCGTTATTCCTTCCATCTTGGCAAGGAAGCGGACGAAGTGGAGGCTGCCGTAGGCAAGGTATTGGATGCAGGTTACCGTACTGCAGACATCTACAGTGACGGCATGAAAAAAGTCGGGACCATGGAAATGGGCCGGCTCATAGCGGAAGCACTTTAGGAGCGTAGTATGAATAATATGAAAGGCAGATCCAAGGCTATGACTGATGGCCTTGAACGCGGACCGCACAGGTCATTGATGAAAGCTCTTGGCTGGACTGATAGAGAAATTGCCATGCCGACTGTCGGAATTGTGAATTCGATGAATGAGATTATTCCTGGGCATATGCATCTCGGACAGATTACCGAAGCTGTCAAGGCAGGTGTACGGGAAGCCGGCGGCAATCCCGTGGCATTTCCTACCATTGGTGTCTGTGATGGCATTGCAATGGGCCACAAGGGAATGAAATATTCTTTGGCAAGCCGCGAGTTGATTGCTGATTCAGTTGAGATAATGGCAACTGCACATCCTTTTGATGCACTGGTATTCGTACCGAACTGTGACAAGATTGTACCAGGCATGCTGATGGCGGCCCTTAGGCTGAATATTCCCTGTATCTTTGTTTCAGGCGGACCGATGCTTGCAGGCCATGTCCCCGGAGAGAAAAGGGGAACTGACCTTGCTACTATGTTCGAGGCAATCGGACGTTATAAGGCCGGTACCATGGATGATGAGACTTTCGGTTGCTATGAGGACAATGTCTGTCCCACTTGCGGATCCTGTTCCGGTATGTTTACTGCCAATTCAATGAACTGCCTGTGTGAGGCATTGGGATTGGCACTTCCTGGCAATGGAACCATACCTGCAGTCTATTCCGCTAGGCTCCGGTTGGCCAAGGAAGCTGGATGGCAGGTTATGGATCTGCTCAAGAAGAATATCAGGCCGCTTGACATCGTTACTCCGGATGCTTTCCGCAATGCACTGACTGTTGATATGGCTTTGGGTTGCAGTACCAATACTATGCTGCATCTTCCAGCCATAGCACATAATGCCGGCATAGAATTCAACATCTTCCAAGCAAATGAGCTGAGCTCAAAGGTGCCGAACCTTTGTCATCTGGCCCCTGCGGGACCTCATCATGTCGAAGACCTGTATGCTGCCGGAGGCATTATGGCTGTCATGAAGGAGCTGGATTCGCTTGGCTTGCTCAATGGAGATCTCATTACCGTTACAGGTGCTTCCATAAGGGACAGCTACAAGGATGCAGAGAAACTATGATCCTGAGGTCATCCGCCCTGTTGACAATCCATATTCAAAGACTGGTGGCATAGCTGTACTCAGCGGCAATCTTGCTCCCGAGGGAGCGGTAGTCAAACGCAGTGCCGTTGCACCTGAGATGTTGAAACATACAGGTCCTGCAAAGGTCTATGAGAGTGAAGAGGAAAGCATCGCGGCCATATTCGGTGGAAAGATCAGTGAGGGTGATGTCATTGTCATCCGCTATGAAGGTCCTAAGGGTGGTCCTGGCATGAGAGAAATGCTTTCTCCGACCAGTGCCATTGCCGGCATGGGCTTGGACAAAAGCGTTGCATTGCTTACCGACGGCAGGTTCAGCGGAGCAACCAGGGGAGCTTCTATAGGACATGTCTGTCCTGAAGCAGCCCAAGGCGGACTTATCGGCTTGGTGGAAGACGGGGACATGATTTCCATCGATATTCCGGCGGGTAAGCTTGAACTGTTGGTAGATGACAAGATCCTTGCTGAACGAAGAAAACACTGGGTATGCAAGAAACCTTCGATTACGACAGGATATCTTGCTCGGTATGCAGCTATGGTGACAGACGCCAGCAAAGGTGCAGTATTCAAGGATTGACATTGAGAAGGGAGAATGCCATGAAATTGAGCGGTGCTCGTATTTTGATTGAATGTCTGTGTGAGCAGAAAGTGGATACGGTCTTCGGCTACCCCGGTGGTGCCGTCCTGCCCATTTATGACGCACTGTACGAGAACAGTGACCGGATCAGGCATATATTGACTGCCCATGAACAGGGGGCCAGCCATGCTGCGGATGGTTATGCAAGATCGACAGGTAAAGTCGGTGTCTGCATTGCCACCAGCGGTCCTGGTGCAACCAACTTGGTCACAGGTATTGCAACTGCCTATATGGATAGTGTGCCGATGGTAGCTATTACAGGAAATGTTCCTGTAGCACTGCTGGGCAGGGACAGTTTCCAAGAGGTGGATATTACCGGCATTACCATTCCGATTACAAAGCATAATTTCATCGTAAAGGATGTCAAGGACCTTGCGCAGACCGTAAGGGATGCTTTCTATATAGCTAAGGAAGGCCGTCCTGGGCCCGTGCTGATAGATATTACCAAGAATGTCATGGTAAGTGAGGATGAGTGGTCATATGTCGAGCCCAAGCCGATCAAACTGGTCAGTTCCCGTCTCAAGAAGGAAAACCTTACAATTGCCACTGACCTGCTCAAAAAGGCGAAACGTCCCATGTTTTATTTGGGCGGAGGCGTCGTGAGATCATCGGCATATCTGGCTGTACGGGACTTCCTTGAACTTATAGATGCTCCGGCCTGTGTTTCTCTTATGGGATGTGGCATCCTTGATTCTTCCTCTCCTCGGTATACGGGACTGGTCGGCATGCATGGGAGCCGGGTGTCAAATGTCTGTATCAGCAGATGTGACCTGCTAGTTGTCATCGGTGCCCGTTTTTCAGACAGGGTAGTATCTAAGGCAAGCAGTTTTGCGAAAAATGCATCGATCATACATATTGATGTTGATCCGGCTGAGATTGACAAGAACATCAAGACGACCTGTCATCTGATAGGAGATGTCAATATAGTTCTTGAACAGCTTTCTGCTTTGGTGGGGAAGCCCTTGGAACATGAGGCTTGGATGACAGAGGTTGCCAAGTATCGGCAGAAATATCCTATGAAGACGAATCAGGAAAGTCAGAGGGCAAGCCAGGTGCTGCATGCACTGAATGGTTTCCTAGGCGAGGATGATATCGTTGCTACTGAAGTCGGCCAGCATCAGATCTGGGCTGCCCAGTTCCTTCATCACCATAAACCTTGCAGGTTCCTGACCAGCGGAGGCCTTGGCACGATGGGATATGGTACCGGAGCTGCCATGGGCGCTCAGGTAGGCAATCCACAGGCCCGTGTGGTAAATGTAGCCGGAGACGGTTGTTTCAGGATGAACTGCAATGAGCTGACGACCTTGGTCCGTTATCAACTGCCTGTGGTCATCCTTGTGATGGATAACCACACCCTTGGTATGGTACGTCAATGGCAGACGCTTTTCTATGACGGCAGACACAGTCAGACGACTCTGGATACTCCGATAGATTGGATTATGCTTGCAAAGGCATATGGAGCGGAAGGCTTGCGCTTGACAAAGGAAGATGATCCGACTGAAGTGCTTGCAAAGGCTTTCAGAATGCATAAACCTGTGGTTGTCGATGTGGAAATCCCTATCGATGACAAGGTATATCCGATCGTGCCTCCGGGAGAAGCATTTGACAAGGTAATCGGTGTTGCAATCTGTGAAGACTAGGCAATAAGGAAACAGAGAGGGTCGTCATAGCATCTTGCCGGATGCATGATGGCCCTTTCTGTTTCTCTTGTTAAGTCCCTATAGCAGTGACTGGTGCACAAATCTTTATCTACGGCAAAAGCACTTGCTTTGATTTCAGATACAAAGTTCCTAGCCTTGAGGTGTAAGAATCTGCCTGAGGAATTCCTTGGTCCGTTCATTTTCAGGATGACTGAACATTTTTTCAGGAGGAGCCTCTTCTAGGATCTTACCTCCGTCCATGAACAGTACGCGGTCTGCGACTTCACGGGCAAACCACATCTCATGAGTTACCACTATCATGGTCATCCCTGCCTTGGCCAGGTCAGTCATGACGGTAAGCACTTCACCTACCAGCTCAGGATCCAACGCACTGGTAGGTTCATCGAACAGCATGATCTGCGGTTCCATGGCGAGGGCCCGTGCAATCGAGACCCGTTGTTTTTGTCCACCGGACAACATCGCGGGGTAGACATCTGCCTTTTCTTCAAGACCGACATCCCTGAGCAACCCAAGTGCCTTTTCCCTTGCCTTGCCCTTCGATATACCTTTGACCTGCACGAGCCCTTCCATGACATTTCCAGCTACTGTCATGTGCGGGAAAAGGTTGAAATGTTGGAATACCATTCCCAGTTCCTGCCTGACCTTGTTGAGCTGTTTCTCTTGGTTCCGTACCTGCTTGCCTTTGATATAGATTTTTCCTGAATTTGCTTTTTCAAGGAAGTTGATGCACCTGAGCAATGTGCTTTTGCCACTTCCTGAAGCCCCGATCAGTACGACGACCTCTCCTGTTGTTACTTCAAGGCTTATATCTTTAAGTACTTCAAGCTTTCCATACCATTTTCTCAGATGTTCTACCCTGAGGATCGGTTGGTTTGTCGAATCCAAGCAAGATGCTTGGCTTGTTGCAGTAGCTTCAACTGGTTGTTTTCTTTCATTATTGCTGTTCACGGTCACTTACCTTCAGTTTGTTCTCAATCTGATGCATTACGATGGAAAGGATACTTGTCATGATCAGGTACCAGATACCGACGATGAGAAACATTTCCATATACATGAATGTGGATGACCCCATCTGGCGTCCCTTGAGCATAAGTTCCGGCACGGCTATGGTCGATGCCAGAGAACTGTCCTTCAAGGCAATTATCAGCTGATTGCCCAAGGAAGGTACTGCCCGTTTGAAGGCTTGTGGAAGAATGATCCGCCGCATGGCTTTCGCATGAGTCATACCAAGGCTTCTGGCTGCTTCCATCTGCCCGTAATGGATTGACTGGATTGCCCCACGGAAAATCTCTGCAATGTATGCACCGTTATGGACTCCCAGTGCTATGATGGCAGAAGGGAGAGGATCAATCGTCACTACGGATGTCAATCCATAGTAGATTATGAAAAGTTGTACCAGAAGCGGAGTTCCCCTGATCAGAAAGATGTAGGCACGGGCAATGCCCGAACCTACAGGATTTTTTGCAATACGACCCAGCGCTGCAAACAGTCCGATTGCCAGCCCCAACAAGATACCGAAAAAAGTAATATGGATGGTGTAGCCGGCAGCAGTAGTAAATAAAAAGAATTTCTGTGGAATGACACTGAAATCCCATGGTAAAGCTTTCATGGTTTTTCCTATTCGACTGTAATGTCTTCGCCGTTGAACCACTTCTTGCTTATGGCTGTAAGCGTACCGTCTGTATGCATCTGCTCAAGAATTGAATTGACTTGTTCCCGCAGTGCATCTTCATTGTTTCTGAATGCTATGGCAATTTTTTCTGAACGTAGCACGGAACCGACCATCTCCAGCTTGTCTCCGCCATTCATTTTCTGAATAGCGTTCAGACCTACGATCCTGTCAGTTAGTACGCCATCTACGCGCCCGTTGAGTAATTCCAGAAGAGTTTGGTTGTCATCTTCATATAGCTTTACCTTGACCCCAAGTCTTTCTGCGTCTTTTTCATAGGTCGTTCCGGTAACCAAACCGATTACTGAGCTTGTAGTCAAGTTGTCGGGGCTGTTGATGCCGCTGTCTTTTCGGACAATCAGCTGTGGACCGCTGTAATAGTACGGAACTGAAAAATCTACGATTTTTTCTCTTTCTGCGGTAATGCCCATGCTTCCTAGGATTCCGTCATAACGACCAGCACGCAGGCCTTCGATGATACCGTCCCAAGCGGTTGTCTTATATTCCATTTTTCTGTCCAAGCGGTCTGCGATGGCTTGGGCTACGTCAACGTCAAAACCTATTACCTGACCTTTGTCGTTGATATAATTGAAGGGGGGGTAACCTCCCGAACCAGCAAAGGATATGGTTTCCGTATCCTCTTCAGTTTGTCCATTTGCGAATGCTGAAGGCAAGGAAGCCATCAGTACAATTGTGATACATGCCATTAAAATTTTAAATCGTTTTTTCTGCTGCACAATATCTCCTTATAAAATTAAGTATGTGGCCAGTATAACATTATTTTAAGTCGTTTTCAACCTACATGAAAAATAATGGTTTATTAGATAAGCAGATATAAAAAGTATTATATATGATTATTAGTCATTTAAATTAAATCTGTTACCTTTTCAAGTTCTGTTTACAGAAATATGATGTTGTGCTGTCAGTTTGCTTGCTGGAAAAACTGATTATATTCGTAACTATTATATTTCAAAATAATATTCCCAATACGGCATATAATATCAGTTAAATCTATATAAAATGACAGCCATATACAAAAAAATTTTTGCAGTCCTGCGATGATTGCTGTATACTTAGGACAAGTATGCAAAAAGGAAAGCCAAGATGAATGATGTCATGCTCGAGGCTCTGATGAAAGGGCCACTTTATAATTGTTATGGTTGCATAGGGGACCCAGTGGTCGGAAACCCGACTGAAAGGATGTTTCAGAATGTTTTTTCCAAAATGAAAATTGCAGCCAAGTACCTGACATTCACTGTCGGACGGGAACACTTGGGAACGGCCGTCAAAGGACTGGATTCATTGGGTTTTGCTGGGTTCAACGTGACCGCTCCACATAAGCAGACTATAATTCCCTATCTGCATGGGCTGAGTCGGTCTGCTGAGATCTGCGGAGCTGTCAATACTGTGTACCGTGACCATGGCAAGTTGATCGGGGACAATACTGACGGAAAAGGTTTCTATGCCTCTCTTTGCCAGCGAATACATACAGCAGAAGGCAAAAATTTTGTTATCATCGGAGCCGGTGGTGCTGCCAGTGCAATAGCTACGGAATTGGTCCTTGGCAAGGCAAAGGAAATAACAATAGTCAATCGCACGTTGGACTCTGCACGACGGCTTGCAAATCGGTTGGAGCGTATTGCTGATACACGCCTTGCTGCCGCTGAACTTTCAAGTCCTTATGCTGTCAGCGTAAAGACAGACGTAGTCGTGCAGGCGACCACTGTCGGATTGTTCGAGCCGGACAGAGCCATAGCTGTCGTGTATCCGAAACTGGAAAAACCGATGTATGCCTGTGATGTCGTGTTCAATCCTGTGGAGACAAAGTTCCTGAAAACGGCCGCTGCCGCAGGATTGGAAACCATTGATGGACTTGGCATGCTTGTCAACCAAGGCTTGGTTGCTTTTGAACGATGGTTCGGCTCTGCCGCAGATCCCCAGGTCATGCGGGCGGCGTTGGAAGAAGCTTTTGCCGTGATTGGATAAAAGGGCTCTTGCAAAAGCCTTTTATGAAAAGAAGGCCGGACTGGGTATAGGTCCGGCCTTCGGTATATATAAGCTAAATCAATAGGACGGTAAACAGAACTAACGAATTGCATTAAGGAGAATCATTGAGATAGCTTTTTACCCAATTGTCTGCATTGTTCCATGATTTTTTCATCTGGTTCGTTATTGCAGATGAGTCCATCCTGAACAAGTAAGGCGCCGCTGTCTTCCATTACAGTCTGCCAGTTTTGCATCCATGTGCCGTCACCCCAGCCATATGAGCCGAAAAGTGCAACCCGTTTTCCTTTCACTTTTGGCAGAAGTGCATCGATGAAAGGTTGGAACTCTTCTTCCTCCAGGGTTTCATCTCCCATGGCAGGACAGCCCAAAGCCAAGGCATCATAGGATAAGGCCTGTTCGGCGGTAATGTTGTCTACGTAGAAAATTTCACAGTTTCCGGCTCCGACCGCTACAGCCCTTGCCATTGCTTCGGTGTTTCCTGTCTGGCTCCAGTAGATTACGACAGTATTCATTTTGTCTTTTCTCCTTTGACGATGTCCCTGAAGGGGACTCCATCATATAATTTGCAAAGATTTTCCTTCCTGCATCTTTTGTAGGAAGCAAATTTCTGTACGGCCATTGTTTCGTTTCCATAGACTTTCCAATAACCGCAGACTCTATAATCCTTTCCTTTGTGTTCCAAGAAACCTTTGACATCTTCGGTAGGATAGCCGAGAAAAATGCCGATTTCATGTGGAAAGTCGCATGTAGTGGTGAATCTTTTCTGTAAGGTTGCAAGCAATTCATCAAGGTTGCCTTTTGGGTAGCCGAAATTCTGTAGGATGCAAAATCTTTCCGAGGTATAGACACATTCAGAAAGTGCCTTTCTTTCAAAGATCAGCAGCCGTGTCCGAAATGAACAGCTACCCATGGTCTTGATTTCAAATCCTTTTTCCTCAAGCTCTGCCAAATTCTTTTCCGTGGTTATCTGTGGGAGCATGCAGGTTTTTACCATCATAAGGGCAGATGGCTTGATACCGGTAAATACCGGGCTACAGTAGGAGAGCAACTGCTCAGCAACCATAAAACTCATAGATACTCCTCAATCATGTTAGCAATAACTAACATGATGATATGGTTGTTTTACCCTGATGTCAATGACTTTTACGAAAATAAGTTAGTTTTTGCAAACTTTTTGTGCGGAACTGTATCTGCAAGCCTAACATTTCCTTTTGGCAGTCTTTTTTGCACTTCTAGTCAGTAAGCAAGCCTAGTTTTCTGCAGCATTCCATCAGGTCCGGTTCATAGTAAACATTCATATCCTTCAGCTGTCTGTTGATAAGGACATAGTGTCCATGGTCCCGCCAGTTGCCGTCAATGAACAGGTAATCCTTTGAAGTCCCTTCATAAGAGAATCCCATGGACATGGCAAGCCTTTTGCTCGGTATATTGGTTGGTATAATGTTTGCTTCGATACGATGGAGGCCGAGACCTTTGAAAGCAATATCGATGCCAAGGGAGAGGGCTTCTTTCCCAAGACCCGTATGACGTACGTCGTTTCGGCAATACCATCCGGCATAACAACTTCTGAATGGTCCCCAGATTATTGCGGAAAAATTCAATGTGAATACCAGCTCATTCGTATCTTTTGAGAAAAATCCCAATGGCATGAGCTTTCCTGCCTGCAAGTCGGACCTGTTGGAAGCAAGTCTTTGCAATGTCTCTGTCCTGGTATAGTAAGAATCTGAATGTCTCACGAGGAATCCGCAATCTTCTGTTTTCTGTTTCAGAGCCAATGCATAGAATGCTTCCAATTCTTTTTCAACCAATGTCCTTGCTGTTAATCTGTCTGTGTTCATTTTTATTCCTGATGTTATTTTTCCATGCAAGGGTAGGCATAGGCTACGTCGGTAACATAAAACGCACTGTATTGCCGCAGGAGTATAACATGTACGGCTGTTTGTATCCAGTTGGTAATCAAGACATCGGACCTGTTGCCTGTGGAAGAATATCCCGCTTGACCAATATATCAATATGATATATCATACTGAAAAATATATGAGGAGAATACATATGAAACGCCAACAACTGAGGAAGTTATGCCTTATTGTATCTCTATTGCTTTTTCCCATTACGCTTTATTATTTTTCACCGGTACTCATTCTTTTTGCAGGTTTGCAAGGTATCATCAACGGTAGCTTTATTGTTTTCATACTCATGCTGGTTCTGTCCATTCCGTTCGGGAGAGTGTTCTGTGCCTATATATGCCCGGCGGGAGGGTTACAGGCTTGTCTGTGCAATGTCAACCAAAAGAAACCGGCGCAAGGTTGGAGGAATAGAATCAAATATGTAATCTGGTCAGTCTGGATCGTAGCCGTGGTGTTGTGCTACCTGAACAGAACAAGAAGCCTGAGCATTGATTTCTTTTTTATGACGGAACATGGGATTTCTGTTTCTGCGATATATGGCTATGTCATTTACTATGGTATCATTCTGCTAATTGCTGTCCCTTCCCTTGTTTTTGGGAAAAGGGCCTTTTGTCACTATCTGTGTTGGATGGCTCCTTTTATGGTCCTTGGAACGAAGTTGCGTAATCTGCTGCACTTGCCTGGGTTGCATGTCGCAGTACGTTCCCAGTCCTGCATCGGATGCGAAAAATGTACCAGAAGCTGTCCTATGGGATTGGATGTGGCACAAATGGTCAAAGACGGCAAGTTTGCTGACAGTGAGTGCATACAGTGTGGAGCTTGTGTTGATGTCTGCCCACGTGATGTGCTGTGTTATACGATGAAGGGAAAGAAGGAGGGTAACTGATGGCATCGGAAAAAAAACTGGATTGCGTGATTCTTGGATTGTTAAGTCATGAAGAACTCAGCGGATATGCGATTAAGAAATTGATAGATACAGAACTTTCCTATTTCTGGGGAGCCAGCTACGGGAGCATATATCCTACGCTGGCTGGTTTGGTGGACAGAGAACTTGCGACAAGACGGACCGGTTCAGACAACGGGCGCAACAAGTGGCTGTATGCCATTACGGGTGAAGGCCATCAGTATCTGCAGCAATGGTTGCTCCAACCGATATGCAAGGATGAGCTTAGATATGAAACTTTGCTGAAACTGTTTTTCGGCAATGAAGTAGGAGCTGACCAGACAGTTTCACATATCCGTGCTTTCAGAAAAAAATTTAAAAAGGAACTTGCAGACTTGCTTCTGGCTGAGCAGGTATTGGAGAAGATTTTGGGTGATGAGACGCATAGGTACTATCTTCTGACAGTCCGGTTCGGGATAAAAAGTTACCGAGCCTATCTTGAGTGGTGCGATGAAGCTGAGGCAATGCTACAGGGTAAGGAAAGGTCGTAACGGTCCAATAAGTAGTAGATTTTGAATTTTCCGGCGGAAGCCGACTTGTTTTTTAGAGTGGCTATGTAAGATGGTAAGGGAGTACCAACAAATTGTATAGTTATAGTATTATACATTGCAGATTTCTATATATCAACTTCTGATTTACCAAATGGAAATGACCAGAATAATATGTTTTAATTAATGACAGAGGACCTACTTGAATCCATAATTTGCTTAGATTTTTTGCTCAATGCTATGGTTCTGGGGAAATAACCCGATTGCCTTTGCGTAGGATATTTCCATACAAATACCCCAGAGTTCCATAAAGTACTAATTTCTGTTTCATTTGAACAATAGTTCCTTTATGGTAGCTATAACTTTTTCATAGTCTAAGCCTTTTGAAAATGGATTACTCTTTGCGTAACGATTCCAGAATTCCTTTAAATCAAGACTATTTTCAATTATAGAAAAATTGTCTTTTGATTTCATTATTCTTTCAAATGAACCGCGGTGCCTGCTTGTTTCTTCAAGTGCTTTGTCAAAAATGTCTTTATCAAATTGAGAAGTTTTTGTCAGGACATAGACATCATAAAAATCTTTTGGGCGCGTAGATAAAACTCCACGACTCAGAATTGTTTCAACTTTTTCGGCCAGAATTGTTTCTATTGGGTAAGCAAAAAGTTCAAATGAATTTTCTTCATTCAAAAGGCAATTCCATTTTCTTTTCTGAGGTTTTGGAGTAATAATGTCTCCTGTTGAAACATCAAGACTGAATGGAACTTGAATTGCTTTGTTATCAAAATAACCGTTCATAAAAATACGAAAGCCACCGTAAATATCATCATCGCGAATTGTTTCACAGCGTTTTAATTCAAAAGTTACATTGTCTTCAAGATTGATGCTGCAAATGGTTGAGAGTACTGCTTCTATTTCCTTTTCATTAAGAATAAAGCCAGTTACTGTAACATCAACATCCATTGTGGTTCTGCTTGTAAGTCCGACAAGCATAGAAACAAGAGATCCACCCTTTACAATAAAACTTTCTTTATATTTTGATAAAGCCACTCTATTTAGAAAACGTTCCATCATAAAATTCTGCAAGACAATTTGAGGAGCAATATCCTTTTCCTTTGCAACATTCTTTATTCTTGATTTCAAGCTCATTGATTTTGGCGTTCTGTTTTTCATAATAAGACTTCTAATGCTCTTCTGACCTTTTTTACCAATCCCATTTTTTCTGCATAACTAGAAAGTTTCGTCAGATCTTTATTCTTTGATATAGCATACATTTTAATTGAGGTAAGATAAGTTTCTGGATCAAGTTTGTTTTTATCACGAATAATGTCACATACCGTCCTTTCCAAATCATAACAAGGAACTTCATTGCCTTGAAATGTTTTTATGGTTGTTTTTCCAATATTGAAATACTCGTCTTTTACATGATGAATCTTACATTTTTTTGAAAGTGCAGAAGAGCGTCTTTTACCATTCGGAAGTGTGAATGAATTAAAAGCCGGAGTTCGTTCAGTAATTCCATGTAGAAATAAAGCTGTTTCGTGAGAGAAAACAATATTCTTGGAATAAAGACTAAGTATATATAATTCATCAGGGATAGAATCAGGAAGCATATAAATTCCTTTAGACACACGTTCAATCCTTCCATCTATGGACATCAATGATAACATAGCCCTTGAAATGCCGGCATTTTCTGCTGCATTGGCAGAAATAATACCGTTATTATTTGCAGACAATGTTTTGAGAATAGCTGTAAAGTTTTTCTTTTTATATTTGACAATCACTACATAATTATAAATATAGTTGTAGTAATTGTCAAATACTAGATTTTGCCTAAACATGCTTGTTTCGTTTTTTTTTATGCATTAGATTTTATTGTAGAAAAACTACTTTCCTGCATTCACTATTTATAGATGAAAGCATAGGTATTCCATATCAGTTATCTTTTACAAAACAGTTCCATAAGTTCTTTACAGTTTCGTAGATATTCGTTTTAGGTTTGTACAAGGGGTATAATGTACGTAATTTTGCAACGGTAGTGTCAAAATCGGCATAATCAAATGCACCCAGACGGGCTGCATACAACATTCCCATCGTTGGTCCACGTGATTCACCCTGATTGCAATGAATGAGTATTTTATATTCTTTGTTTCGGTAACCATCCAAGAAACTAAATGCTGTTTCAAACATTCGTTTATTGAAATCCAGATAGTTTTTACTGAAATAATCCATATCAACAAGATTGAGAGCCATCTCATTTCCTTTGATTTTGAAGGCATAATCGGGATGAGAAGGTGATAAATTTCCTTTGTATCCGACAAAATTACAATGAAATGGATATTTGCAACAATGAAGAATTGCCCATTCGGTCTTGTCAGGAATATTGTAATAATCCAGTTCAGTACCAATATAAATATTCGCCATCAATTCCATCATACTTTTACTCTCCCTATTTTGGTATTCTATTGTTGGATATTTGTTCTATATGTTGTTTTAATTCAAATGCCATTCTATCTGTTCCTTATTTATTGCAAAATGATATTTCTTGGATCCAATTATACCTAGAAGTATCCATTTCAACTATCTAGTCACACTGTTTTTTCTTTTCGACTCTTGCTTGCTTCCTTTTCTGCTTTACCTCTGCCATTTTGTTGTAAACTTTGAAACTTGTTTCTTTCTGAAATGCTCAGTTGCTCTGCAATAGTTTCGTTTATTCAACAGAAACAAATGCCGGCAACTTCCTGCAGGTGAGGAGCGTTTCAGTGTCCTCAAGACTGCTGAAGATATCCTCGTCAACGAAGACAGCGCAGTGATGCCTCTCTACTACTATGTCACCCTCAACATGATTGACACAAGCAAGTGGGGCGGCTGGTATCCTAACACGATGGATATCCATCCTGTGAAGGACATCTATTTGCGTCAGTAGATAAGGGCTTCATAAAAACACGTTGTTTTTTTAAGTTATTTTATCCGTTATGATCAATGCATGAGATAAAAGTGAATGATTTTGCTTGTCATGATGGGACACGATGGTCCTTGCTGTATTGTTTTTGATTTTCTAAGTTTGATGTTACAAAATAAAAGATAACAAATTGAACTGTTTTGACAGTTGAGCAGAAACATCTTGTCTCTGGAATCCTTTCTCTTTAACATGTCACCATCACATTGCAAAGGTGCAATCAGTATGAATGCTGGTTGCGTTTTTTTTATTACGGAGGCGGAAAATGAATTTGATGAAGAAATTCCTGGTAACTGGCGTGCTTTGTGCCATGGCAGTGAATATCTTTGCAAACGGCACTGCTGAAACCCAGTCGAGTGGTTCAATTGTTGACCAGATCAAGGCACGTGGAGTAGTAAAGGTTGCTACCGGGACCTATGTACCTTTTGAATTCAGGGATGCAAAGACGGACAAGATTGTCGGATTCGATATAGACCTTGCCCAGTTGATTGCTGACAAGCTCGGTGTAAAACTTGAAGTGTCCGATATGCCTTTTACTACAATCATTCCTTCTGTTGAAAAGGGTGATTATGATTTTTCCATTGCCGCGATGTATGATACGCCCGCACGGAGAAAGATAGTCCTGATGAGTGACAGCTATATGAAAACGGGCATGGTGCTTGTTGCAAAGAAAGGTAATCCCCTTGGAATCAAGACCCTTCAGGATTGCAATGGACTCAAGGTAGGCGTAAAGGCCGGTGCAACTTCCCAGAAAGTCGCTGAGGATGCAAAGGAAAAGTATGGTCTCAATTACAAGATAGTGGGGTATGACGAGACCGTAGGCTGTGTGTCGGATCTGGAAGTAGGGCGAGTCGATGCCGTAGTCAATGACCTTCTCAATGAACTTGAGCTGGAGAAAGTACACCCGGGTGTCGAGATTGTCAGTGACGATCCTTTCACGACGGCAGACTTGGCATGTGCAACGAAAATTGGAAATGACGATCTGATGAAAATCATCAATGAAGTAATTGCAACCTATAAGACTGACGGAACATACGACAAATTGTATCAGAAATGGCTCAAGTAGTCTTATACCTTTCATGACCGAGGCATCTTTCCTGCTGGGAGATGATGCCTTTTTTATATCGGAACGCAAATGCATACTCTCGATTTTTCAGTTATATTGAATAAATGGACTTCAATTCTTCAAGGTGCTGCCGTTACCCTGATACTCTGTGGTGTTTCCATAGCCCTTGCATTGGTACTTGGTATCATCATCGCCTTGCTGAGGGACAGCAAGATCAAACTGCTTTCCTATCTTTGCAGGTTTTATGTATGGATATTCCGTGGTACACCGCTTATGGTCCAGCTTTTTCTTATTTACTTCGGATTACCTTCCTTAGGAATGAAGTTGTCGGCTGTTTCTGCCGGTATCCTGGGTCTCACCCTCAACTGTGGGGCATATATTTCGGAAATAGTGAGGAGCGGTATCAACGCAGTAGATCCTGGTCAACGGGAAGCTGCAAAAGCTTTGGGAATGTCACCATTTCAGGAAATGGCAAGAATAGTTTTTCCCCAAGCCGGGAAAATTTCCCTGCTGCCGCTTATCAACCAGGTCATTGCCACCATCAAGAATTCTTCACTGCTCAGTGCAATAACCATAACTGAGTTGACCCGGGCCGGCATGTTGATCAGCTATTCGACATTCAGATATTTCGAGGCATATCTTGCGATTGCCCTTTGCTATCTGATATTGACCAGTATCTTTTCCTCTTTGGGAAAGCATCTGGAGGAGAAAATGAAATGAGTGCAACATTTCTCGAAGTGCAGGACCTGAAGAAAAGTTATGGGGACCTGGAAGTTTTGAAAGATATCAGTTTCACGATGGAACAGGGAGAAAAGCTTGTTGTTCTCGGACCTAGCGGAAGCGGAAAGAGTACGGCTTTGAGGTGCATCAACCGCCTTGAGGAATATCAGCGAGGGACGATTTCACTGCAGGGGCAGGATATTTGTAACATGAATCTTCCTCAACTCAGGCAACAGGTTGGCATGGTTTTCCAGCGCTTCAATGTATTTTCACATATGAACGTACTTCAGAACATCATGGAAGCCCCTGTCCATGTACTCAAAAAAGGAAAGAAAGAAGCCAGGGAACAGGCTCTGAGTCTACTGTCGAAGGTAGGACTTTCAGACAAGGCAACCTATCGTCCTGACCAATTGTCAGGAGGACAGCTGCAGAGGGTAGCCATTGCCAGGGCTTTGGCAATGGAGCCGCTGCTGTTGCTTTTTGATGAACCTACCAGTGCCCTTGACCCTGAGCTGGTCGGGGAAGTACTGAAAGTAATGCGTGATATTGCAGAAAGTGGTACCACCATGATCGTCGTAACCCATGAGATGAATTTTGCAAGGAATGTTGCTGACCGTATCCTGTTTATGGATGGTGGTCATATACTTGCAGATGAACCACCTGCTACTTTCTTCCGCCCGAACAGGGATGACAGGATAGCCAGTTTCATAGCAAAGGTAGTGGATGTGTAGGGTGGAGTGGCTATAAAGCTACTTCAAAGGTCAAAAGACACTACTTCGCAATTCTGCATATGGTAGGCATTGTAGGCTTCAAGGGGCATGTCCAGAAAATATGTCCGCATGATTCGGGCAACCGTGCCATGACAGACGAAAAGTACATTATGTCCATTATGGCGTACCTTGATGTCGTCTATCAGATTATAAAGTCGTTGGGCAACCTGGACTTGGGATTCTCCACCGGGGTAGTTGGAGAAATACTCCCTTCTGAGCCTTTGGAAAAGAGGGTCGGTGAAGCTTGTACCTTCCATCTTGCCAAAGTTGATCTCAGCTAGTCGAGGCTCTACAGTTGCTGTAAGTCCCAATGCTTCTTCAATCGGCCTTGCGGTCCTGATGGCCCGTTCCAGGGGAGAGACATAAATGTATTCGATCCTGTTTGTCTGCTGTGTAGCTTCCAGTCTGTCTGCAAGTTGCTGTGCCTGTGCCAATCCCTTTGCAGTCAGTTGTCCATTGCTGTTGCCACAGATCCTATGGGCCAAGTTCATATCTGTTTCGCCATGTCGAGTAATGAATAGTTTCATTGGTGCCATACTAACAGGAAAAGAATATTCTGCCAATAAGGCAAAGGATCTCAATGTTTCCAGAAATCCAGATGGTCCTTCAATATTGCGGCTACAAGATCACTGTCCGCAGTTGGCCCTGCAACGACCATGTCCCTCTGTCCATGTCTGAGTACCTCGGCAGTCGAAAGGGAAAATGTGGGATTTTCATCATGGTCACCGGTAAGCTTCTTCAGTTGGGCTTCACTGACACCATAGACAATCCGGCTTACCCCGGTCCAGTACACGGCACCGGTACACATGACGCATGGTTCGAAGTTCGTATACATGGAACATTGTTCCAGGAACTGCCTGTCATAGAGCTTGCCGGCCCTGATCATCAGGGCCGTTTCAGCATGCAGGCAAGGAGAGGCATCTTTGTCATTGCCTTGTTCTATAAGGATATTGCCGTCTTTATCTGCCAAAAGGGCCCCAAAAGGATGGCAGCCTCTCATAAGAGCTTCATGGGCAACCCGCACTGTCTGATACAGCAGTGCAATGTCTTTGTCTGTCAATTTTTCCTGAATCTTTATATCTGGCATGTTGCTTATACTCGCTTTTCTCTATCGAATGGAATGCCAAGGGCTGTCGGTTCCTGCATTTTCTTATCCCTGCTGAAGGCAAGTGTCACGATGACCAAGACATATGGAAGCATGACAGCAAACTCATAGGGGAAGTTGATTCCCTGTGCCTGGATTGCGAACTGGAAACTTTGTGCCAAGGAGAACAGCAAGGCTCCCCACATGATGTTGACTGGGTTCCAATAACCGAAATAGACCAGTGCGACGGCAATGAAACCTCGCCCGGCGATGATTTCATCACTGAACATCTTGGCTTGGCAGAGTGAAAGGTATGCTCCTGCAAGACCTGCAAGGGCTCCACCTACGGCGAGTGACTGGAATCTGATCCGGTTGACGTCGATACCGAGGGAATCGGCAGCGCCAGGAAAGGTGCCGCAGGCCCGTACTTTGAGTCCCCATTGTGTCTTGAACAGGACCCAATAGCTGACCGGTACCAGAAGGAAGGCAATATAGACCAGGACATTGTTGGAAAAAAGCATGGGTCCCAATACAGGGATCTTGCTGAGGAGCGGTACCGGAGCTGTCCCGATGCCCGGCACGCTCTGGGTTCCGCCGATGAAATGACGGAACATAGTTCCTGCCAAGCCGACGCCGAACATCTGCAGTCCGATGCCTGCTATACCCTGCGGTGCCTTGAATGTGATGACTGACAGGCCGAAGAACAGGCCAAGCAGGGCTCCCACGGCTGTTGCAAGCAACAGTCCCAGCACATTGAAATATCCCGGTGTAGCTCCTCCTTGTCCATAGGCATAGGGAACAAGCATGCCTAGGAATGCACCCATTGCCATTATACCCTCACAACCAAGGTTGAAGATACCTGCCCGCTGGTTGAACATCTCACCTAAGGAAGCAAGCAACAGGGCAACGGAAAAAGGAATGCCCAATGTAATGATATTGATGACAAAGTTCATTTGACTGCCTCCTTGTGTACGAATCGGCGTTCAAGCCTATCCATCAGATACGTATCTCCCAGTACCATCTGCGCAGAAACGATGACGAGGATAATGATGCCCTCAAGTACTTGGATCATGTTGGCTGGGACACCTACCATTCGTTGTGTCATATCTGCACCGACCAGAAGCATGCCAAAGAAAAATGAAGCAGGAACAATTCCGGCTGGGTGCAGGGCGCCGAAGAGAGCTACGACGATACCGGAGAAGCCGTAGCCGCTTGTGATGCCTTCTATTGCCCTGTGATGCAATCCAAGGACTTCTATACCTCCGGCAAGTCCTGCAAAGGCACCGCTGATTACCATTGAGACTGTCAGATAGAGCCCTACGTTGATGCCACCATATCTGGCCGCTTTCTTTCCAGCTCCCGCTGCCCGCATCTTATAGCCATAGGTGGTTCTCCAGAGCAGAAAATAGACGAGCAAAGCCAAGCCAAGTGCAATGAAGATACCTGCATGGAGCCTTGTGCCTCTCAGTAATCTTCCCAGCCACAGGTCCTTTGGAAGTCTCATTGACTGTGGTGTCCCGGATCCTGTCGTCATTTCTGCGGGATCCAACAGGGGCCCTCTGAGGCAGAATGTATAGAACTGAGCCGCTATGTAGTTGAGCATGACTGTCGACAGCAGTTCGCTTACCTGGAATTTTGCTTTCAATATGCCCGGCACAAATCCCCAGATACCGCCTGTGATGCCGCCGGCAACAAGGGAAATGATGATGACCAATACAGGGGGAATCGGTGCGGAAGCCAATCCCAGTGCCATCGATGTCGTACCGAGTATGCCCATTGCCATCTGTCCTTCGGCACCGATGTTGATGATGCCGCTTCGATAGGCTACGGTAATGCCCAGTGCAATGATGCTCAGAGGGATAGCCCTGACCAATACTTCGGTAACTTCGATTTTATTCTTCAACGGTTCGAACAGAATGACGGCATAGGTCTTCATTACGTCTGCGCCGAGTATCAACAGTACTGCCGCACTCATTGCCAATGCTGCGAGAATGGCCAGGATGATGATACTGATCTTGTAGTAGATAGTGAAGTTGTGTTTAGTCAATTCTTAACTCCTGCCATCAAAAGGCCTATTTGTTTTCTGGTTGCTGTCTTTGCATCGAGTATTCCCTGGATCTGTCCCTTGAAGATGACAGAGATGCGATCAGAAAGTCTCATGATTTCATCCAGCTCTTCACTGATCAGCAGGATTCCTGTTCCTTTCTTTCTGATTTCAAGCAATCTGTCGTGGATGAATTCCGCAGCACCCAGATCAAGGCCTCTGGTCGGGTACACGGCAATAAGGAACTTCGGGGCTCTGGTAAGTTCACGGGCCAGGATGACTTTCTGTATATTGCCGCCGGAAAGGGAACCTGCAGAGATTGATGTGCCTGCGCAACGGATATCGTAGTTACCTACGAGTTTGTCAGCGTTTTCTTCGACGATGTGGTGATTCAGCAGATGGTGTGAAGAAAAAAGACTGGAATCTGCATCCTTGAGGATTAGGTTTTCCTTGATGGAAAAAGAAGGAACAATACCTTCGGTGTTTCTGTCTTCAGGAATATACCCCATACCTTTTTCTATGATCTGTCCTGGAGTAAGTCCAAGTAACTCTTTTCCGAGCAGGACAATGGAGCCGCTTTCAGCCTTACGCAGGCCGTTGATGACCTGGGCAAGTTCTTTCTGCCCGTTGCCGGAAACACCGGCCAATCCCATGATCTCACCTCTGTTGATGGTCAGGTTGAAACCGTTGAGTGCCAAGAAACCACGGTCACTTCTTACGTTCAGGTCCTTCAAGATCAGAGCCGGGGCGGTAGCATGCTTCTTTTCTGAGTTTCTGGCAAGCTTGACCTCATGTCCGGTCATGAGGGAAGCCATCTGTGCGATGTCACAGTCACAGGTATTGCCTTGGTAGACTATTTTCCCATGTCGAAGCACTGCAAAATCATCTGACAGTTCCTTGACTTCCTTCAGCTTGTGGCTGATGAAAATAAGCGGGATTTCTTTCTTCATGACCCTGAGCAAATCGATGAGCTCATCGATTTCCTGAGGGGTAAGAGCCGAGGTCGGCTCATCAAGTATCATGAGCTTGGCACCGAGGCAAAGGGCCTTTACCAATTCTACTTTCTGCTGTTCTCCGACTGAAAGTTGCCAGATATAGGCATTCGGGTCAACGGAAAGGCCATATTTGGATGAAACTTCATCTATTCTGCTACGAACGGTATCCAAGTCAAGCCTAAGCCTGTGCACAGTATGTCTGTATCCCAATGCAATGTTTTCCGTAACCGTGAGGTTTGGGACCAACATATAGCGTTGGTGTACCATACCGATGCCATGGCTATAGGCATCACTTGGAGACTGGAAGCTGACCGTTTCATCATTGATGGAAATGCGCCCCTCGTCACTTTTGTAGAGACCCATCAGCACGTTCATCAAAGTCGTTTTTCCGGCACCGTTTTCCCCGACAAGGGCAAGTACCTGGCCTGCATTGACTTCAATGGAAACGTCGTCCAAGGCAAGGATGCCCGGAAAACGCTTGGTAATATGATGCATTTTCAGGTTATGTATGGTTGTATTCATTATGTTCCGATCCATAGGCCGATGCGGCATCCCTTGGGGAAAACCGCGCCGGTACATGGTTGTCAAAGTTTCGAATAATCTACTGATTTCCAATCAATGGTATTGGGAGTTGCCTTGAATTTTGCAATCTGGGCATTTACAGCATCTTCGATCTTTCCTTCATACATGCTCTTGAGTGAAGGATTGAAGCCGAAGACAAAACCATTGTTGTTGAAATTCATCGGGATGCATTCGCCACCTTTGACTCCGGCATCAAGTTTCTTGACCATTGAGACGATGACTGCCCCGTAATTGTAGGAAGAAGCTGCCACACACTTGTAGCCTTCTTCAGTAGCCATCTGGGCCATATCCTGTCCGACCCACCAGATATCCTTGTCTTTATATTCTGCAACGCTTCTCAGTGCGCCCAAAGCCTGCTGTGATGAACCTGTCAGTACATCTGCGCCTTCCTGGATGTCTGTCTTGGCCAATTGTCCTGCCTTGATATAATCGGAGAAGGAACCTGTGTGTCCGACCATGATTTTCACTGATGGATTGACACTCTGTGCGCCCAGTACAAAACCTCTGTTGTAACGTGCGCTGTCGCCGCCATCGACGGGCCCTACGACACCGAGCTTGTCCTTCTTTGTCAGCATACCTGCAATCATGCCGGAAAGGTAACCCGTTTCTTCGGATTCAGGCATGTAGGTAAAAACATTGTCTGCAACGATCTGTGAGCTTGTGCCGAACGCAAAGGTGACATCTGGGAACTCATCTGCCATTTCCGTAATGACATTGGCATACTGCGCGCCATGGCCGATGATGATGTTGTATCCATCAGCTACGTACTGGCGTGCAGCTGAACCTGCATCGACAGGTTTCATCTTCTCGGAGTAGGCCATTTCAATCCTGCCCGGCATTTCTTTCTGGGCTTCCTTGATACCGTCATACATTGCCTGGCACCATCCTTTGTCGTCAATGGTGTTTTCAACAATCAAGGCAACCTTTACTGTATTGGAAGTAGCTGCCGGAGCTGCAGTTTCCGGTTTGGCTGTTTCATTCTGGCCATTGGCAAATATAGGAAGGGCCAAAGCCGACATCAGGACAATTGCAAGCATCGATTTTTTCATAACTTTCATCTCCTTGGGCTCAGTATGGAAAATGTACAACTTCCTGTCAATTTGTTTTCCTGGAATTCCTTGATATTCTCTGAGCCAGATCAAAAATAATATCGTTGACTGCTAATTATGTTGCAGTATGGTGCAATTTTAGATTGCTTCAAATCTGCTAGGTTCATATAAGACAAATCATTAGTTGCTGAATGGAATTAACATTTGTGTTGCTTCCAGTTCGCTTAGTTTTCCTTTGCAAACGAGGACCTGAGCGAGAGGAATACTACCATACAAGCGCACAGTATCAGACCATTGATGACGAATGTCGTCCTATAGCTCCATTTGCTGACCATCAGGCCGGAAAGGAGCGGGCCCAATGCAAAACCTGCAGTAGTCAGCATGCTCATGATTGATGAAAAGCGTGCCCTATGTCCCAATGGTGTATGGTTGACGATGAAATAATCATGGTTCGTTGCATGCAGGATTTCTCCCAATGTATAGATGAATACAAGGAACAGCAGTACTACGTAGGAATCAGTAAAACCCATGCAGAGTATGCTTACCGCATATAGGAACGTTGCCATGGATATTGCTGTAAGGGTACGATGATTCCTGGAAAATCGCACGGCCAGTGGCGTCAGGACGATGACAGTTACTGCATTTGTCGTCATGAAAGTCCCATAGAGTCTCGGTCCCTCGGTTCCGAACAGCTTTGTTGCGTAAAGAGGAAGCACAAAATAGATGGCTGCGATTGATGTGAACAGGAACAAGGTCACGAACATATAGAACGTAAGTTTCGGCCTGGCTTTCAAAGCCGCAAAGACGTCTCCTTTGACCGCTTTGTCGGAATTGTCCGATTCCATGCTCTTTTTGATCATCTGTGCATCGGGTTTTCGGTCAGGTATCTTGACCATGACGATGCTGACAGCCAGGAAAGCTGCAGCAGCATTGCCGAAGAAGATGCCCTGGGGATAGACCGAAAACAGCAGTCCTGCGGTGGCTGGACCAAAGGCGAAGCCGATATTATGGCAGAGGTAGAAGAATGAATAGGCAACCTGCCTGTTCTGGAGGTTTGTCTGGTCTGCCTGGAACGCTGCCCTGGCAGGGTCTGTCATGCCGTCGAAGAAATAGACGGTAAGTATGAGATAGGGGACAAGTGCTGGCCTTACTGCCAGGAAAATACCGCTGACAAGCAACATGGTAGACATGCACATCTGGGTCAGCACCATGACTTTTTTCCGCGAGACCTTGTCTGCAAACTTGCTTGTGATCAATGAAGCTGGCAAGGCTACCAGCATGCTTGCCATAGAGAAAAAGCCGGCTTCCTTTACTGAATAACCGAGGTTTTGAGTCAGCATCAGCGATAGAAACGGATAAAGGAAGGATCCGGCACCGTTGATCAATTCAACGAGCCCAATGATGTAGATCCGGGCAGGAAGCCCGGTGTAAAGAGAATTTTTAAAAAGTTTCATAAGTGTTGTTTTTGTTAATCTAATATTCTTTCCATTTCGAGGGCAAAGCCTTCATGATCCATATCCTGGATGCTTGTGCGGCTTGCGCAAGACTTTACAGCCTGCGGACTGTTTGCCATGGCAATGGAAGTACCGGCTGCTTTCAGCATGCCGATGTCATTATAGTAATTGCCGATGGCAAGGGTGTCTGCTATGTCGATGTCCCAATGCGAGGCAACATCATTTATGGTAGTTCCCTTGTCAATATTCATCGGATTGACTTCGATGAAAAAAGGTGAGGACTTGAATATCATCAGTCCAAGTCCAAGTCCACGCAGAGCATCTTCGATTTGCTGGAGAATGTTCGGGTCTTCCTGCATGATGACAAGCTTGTAGAGTGGGATACCTGCTGTTTCATGTTCTTTGAGGAGGGTGTTGAAATCAATGACAATACCGTCGTAGTGCACGATTTTACATTCTTTCCAGTACCATTGATCAGCTGTCTGGCTGTACCAATCATTGGTTCCGTATATGAATGTACTGCATGAAAACCCTTCAAGCAAATGAAGAATTGCCCTAAAATGATCAAATGGCAGTGCATGCGACCCTACTTTTTGCCCGTCGAGGAAAGTGAGGGCTCCGCTGTAACAGCCCAGAGCCATATTGACACCAAGTTCTTCCATCAGAAAACCCATGGCCTGCGGGGCTCTGCCGCTGGCCAGACAGAAGCGGATACCTCTTCTGTCCGCTTCTCTGACTGCAGCCTTTGCCCTAGCAGAAATTCTTTTTCTGCTGTCGAGCAATGTATCATCGATATCTGTGGCAATTAACTTTATAGTATTCATGGCATTCGAGCATATAACACATGCTTTGCCTTGCTGTCAATACCTGAATGAAAGACAGCAAGGAAGAAATCCTGCCGAAAATTTTATGAAACTATTTTTCTTCCTCCCATTTTCTTCCATAATAGCAGTCCAGATACAGTTGTTTGATCTGGCTTATCAGCGGATACCGTGGGTTTGTCCCCGTGCATTGGTCATCGAAGGCGTTTATGGACATCTGGTCGACGGCAGAGAGGAACTGATCCTCCGATACTCCCCACTGTTGTATGGAAGTTGGGATATCGAGATCCTTTTTCAGTGATTCTATTGCATCTATCAGTGCGGCGACCTTATCCATGGGAGTTGCATCGTCCGGTATATGCAGGAAGGTCGTGTTTTTCTGTTGGTTTGCCTTCATGTTGATGTAATCGGCAACCCTGGCATATCTGCTGATAGCAGAGGGATACTCATACTGGGGAAATGCTGCCTGTTTGGTAGGATTGTCCGTAGCATTGAACCTGATGATATTTGTCAGCAGTAGTGCATTGGCCATGCCATGGGGGACATGAAAACGCGCACCGAGCTTGTGTGCCATGGAATGGCAGAGGCCAAGGAATGCATTTGCAAAGGCCATACCTGCGATGGTTGAGGCATTATGGACCTTTTCCCTGGCTTTCCTGTCGGTGCCGTCATGGTATGCAGAAGGAAGATACTTGAAGATGATCCTTGCAGCCTCCATAGCCAAGCCGTTGGTATAATCCGTACTCATCGTCGAGACCAATGCTTCCAGACTGTGGGTCAGCACATCGAGGCCGCATGCTGCGGTCAGACCTTTCGGCAATCCCAATGTCAGCTGGCTGTCCACGATAGCCATCGAGGGAGTCAATGCATAGTCGGCAATGGCATATTTCATGCCGGATTCTTCATCGGTGATGATGGCAAAGGGGGTAACTTCAGCTCCTGTGCCACTGGTGGTAGGAATACAGACAAGCTGTGCCTTCTTTCCCATGTTCGGGAAAGAGTAGATCCGCTTCCTGATATCCATGAAACGCAAAGCCAATCCTTCGAATTTGACTTCAGGATGCTCATAGAGCAACCAGATTATCTTGGCTGCATCCATGGGAGAGCCTCCACCGAATGCTATGAAGATGTCAGGTTTGAAAGTCTGTACCAGGTTCATGGCAAGGGAAACCGTGCCGAGGGTAGGATCCGGCTTGACCTGATGGAAGACTTCGCATTCTATGCCCAGTTCTTCCAATCGGTCGGTAACCATATCCGTCATGCCGCTGGAAAACAGATAGTCGTCTGTTACCAAGAATGCTCTTTTCTTGCCCTCAAGTTCTCCCAGAGCGACAGGAAGACATCCATATTTGAAATATACCTTCGGGGGCAACCTGAACCACAGCATGTTTTCTCTCCTTGCAGCAACGGTCTTGATGTTGAGCAGATGTTTCGGGCCGACGTTTTCACTGATTGAATTGTTGCCCCATGAGCCGCAGCCCAAAGTCAACGACGGTTCCAGACGGAAGTTGTAGATATCACCGATGGCACCCTGGCTGGTCGGCATGTTGATCAGCACGCGGCTGGTCTTGAGTATCCGACCGAAGGTGTCGACCTTATCCTGTTCAGATTCATCAATATACAGTACCGAGGTATGTCCGAATCCTCCCAAGGCAACAAGTTGTGCTGCCTTGGCTGCTCCGTCCCCGAAATTCTCACATTGGAACATGCCGAGAACTGGTGAAAGCTTCTCATGGGCAAAGGGTTCAGAAGCGGTAATCTTTTCACATTCGGCAATGAGGACCTTTGCTGTTTCAGGTACTTTGAATCCCGCCAGCTTTGCAATGGTACTTGCTTTTTGTCCGACGATTGCAGGGTTGACTGATCCTCTTTTCGGATCAATGAGTATCTTCCTTAGCTTGTCTGCTTCCTCGGCAGAAAGGAAATAGGCTCCCTGCTGCTGCAGTTCTTTTTTGAAGAGGTCATATACCTCTTTGTGGCAGATGATTGATTGTTCGGATGCACATACCACGCCATTGTCGAAGGTCTTGCTCATGAGGATGGAAGAGGCTGCCATTTTCAGATCTGCACTCTTGTCAATGAGCGCAGGTGTGTTTCCCGCACCGACACCTATGGCTGGTTTGCCGGACGAATAGGCTGCCTTTACCATGCCGGGTCCTCCTGTGGCGAGGATGATATTCGTAAGAGGACTTTTCATCAGATAGTCAGTCTTTTCCAATGTCGGATTGTCTATCCATCCGATTATATCCTCAGGAGCTCCTGCCTTTACTGCGGCGTCGAGAATGATTTCTGCTGCATGGTTCGTGCAGTTCTTGGCCCGTGGATGGGGGCTGAATATGATGGCGTTGCGTGTCTTGAGGGCTATCAGGCTCTTGAAGATGGCTGTGCTCGTGGGATTCGTCGTGGGGATGATACCACAGACAACACCGATAGGAGCTGCTACCTTTTCAATGCCGAAGCTTTGGTCCTTTTCTATAATGCCACAAGTCTTTTCGTCCTTGTATTTGTTGAAGATATATTCAGAGGCAAAATGGTTCTTGATCACCTTGTCTTCTACGATGCCCATTCCCGTTTCCGCTACTGCTTCCTGTGCAAGGGAAATACGCGCATTGTTTGCGGCGATGGCAGCAGCCTGGAAGATCTTGTCTACTTGCTGCTGGCTGTAGGTCGCATACCTTACCTGTGCCCGATGTACCCGTTCGATCAGGTCCTGCAGCTGAAGCTGCCCGTCGAACAATTCCTTTGCTCCGATGGTTTCTGACATGTGTTGCTTTGCTCTCCATTTTGTTTGTATAGTATAACTGTACCTGCATGTATAAATGCAGTCAAGAAAATTATTTTAACCTATGCGGAAAGTAAAACCAATATTATCTGCTTGAAATAAGGAAATAAGTCAATCTATACATATCTTGTTGATATAAATATGAGAGATGGCAGACTATAAGGGCAGAAAAGTATTTATGCAGACAGATGATTGGCTTAATCAGTTCTTCCAGTCATATTCTCATATTTTTGTGGGCTGGGTTGAAAATTGTCTGATTGTCCGAGCAATGACTCATCGATCCTTTTGAAAAGGGTTCCTGAGGTCTTTGAAAAACGTGCTACGGTTCTGGCAGAGAGAGAGAAGATGCTTCCCAACAATGGTAGACGCAGTATTTTTGTGGCACTGAGTATCTGGCTTGATGCCATGATCATCAAAATCCGAAGGCCTCTTGCCAAGGCTGAAACCAATGCTCCCTGCGTAACCTGCAGTGGGCCCAGTGACAGCAGGACTTTCCCGTTTCGGTCCAGCAAGGAGAGGATGACCATTGAAATCATCAATCCTATGTCGATGCCGAGCATTACCTTCCTTCCGCTTAGTTTCTGGCACACAAGCAGGATGACTGTCCCGATGGCGAGCAGTACCGGATTGCTTGTAAGAAACGAAGCCACGATTCCGGCAATGGATATGGAAATGAAGGTTACCTGTCGTACAGAAAGCCGTTTTTCTGCAAGTTTTTCATTATCAGCTTGAAAGTGAGGGAGGCTGTTGGATATTGCCAATGTATAGAATTTAGTATTTTCCACCATTGCTTGTGCAAACAATCCAAGCAGTGGGGCTGCAATCAGACCCACTGCCAGGAGCAGGGGCGTTGCAATGAAGATTGTCTTGCCGTAGATGAGCAGTGCCGCAAGTGCCAGCTGTGTAAGGTTGTTCGCCATAGCTCCGAGCGTGGAGATGGAAAACAAAGTTACCTTCTTTTTCAGTAATCTATGGAAGATCAGCATGACGGCAGCGGAAGCAAAAGTACCGCAAAAGGAAAGTACAAAGAACGGAGAGACCAATGTGCCCCCGATGATGCCTTGGCAGATTGTCTTGAGCAGGGCAAGGAGAAAATACTCTTTTACGGGAAGCAGGGTGAGTCCCAGCAGCAATGGCAGATTTCCCAGTCCGAGTTTGAGGAACGGGAGTGGTTTCGGAATAAGGTACTCAATGCTGCTCAGCATGAGGGAAAGGGCTGCCAGATAGACAAGCCTGTCTTTGTTATCATCAATGTGCCACATCGTCAACCTCATTGTCGGCATCCTTGCCTTTGATGGTAATCAGGACCCCATTGGGAAGGCAGGCCGCAAACTGTCCTGGTCTGCTGATCCATCCCATCTTTATGCATATCTTGTTCTTGCAGGGGCTTTCGATGAATGCCGCCTTGCCGTCTTTGATCTCTATTGTCGTCGGACCCAGCAGTCCCGTGAATGTAAGTTCCTTGTCCTTGTCCAATGAATAGAGATAATGGTTCCCTTTGCATTGTACATCCAGATAGGTCGATGAGGAACTGCTGCCATGCAAACCAAAGGAAAGCACCAATGTCAATGCAATGGCCAAAGCTAGAATAAGATAGTCTGCAAATGTAGGTTTGTCGGACAGTTTCATGGGCATAGTCTACCTGTCCCCATGGTTTCCTGCAACTGCTTGCAATATGTTTTTTCAGGGAGTATGTTACAGATTATGATGGAAATGACAGAGTATCCTGACAAAGACTTTCTGGCTACGGAACCTGTCAGAAAACTGGTATTGCGGCTTGCATTTCCTGCAGTCGTCGCACAGGTCGTGAACCTGCTGTACAATCTGGTGGATCGCATCTATATCGGGCATATGGGAGCTGGCAGTACAGTGGCTTTGACAGCTCTTGGCGTGTGCTTTCCCATACTTACCATGGTAGCGGCTTTCACTGCGTTGGTTGCCAACGGCAGTGCTCCCCGTGCGTCCATATTCTTAGGAAGGAGAAAGACTGCTGAAGCTGAGAAAATCATGGGAAACAGTTTCTCGGCCCTCGTAGCTGTGGCGTGTGTCCTGACGTTCCTGTTGATTGTCTTTGACCGGCCATTGCTGCTGTTCTTCGGAGCCAGTCCAGTGACTTTGGACTATGCCAAAAGCTACCTGGACATCTATGCAGTCGGTACCATATTCGTCCAGCTTGCCATGGGAATGAACAATTTCATCACTGCCCAAGGTTATTCTCGGCAGGCAATGATTTCTGTAGTAATTGGGGCAGCGCTGAATATTGCCTTGGACCCCATTTTTATCTTTGTCTTTCATATGGGTGTCCGCGGGGCTGCCTTGGCAACGATTATTTCCCAGGCCTGTTCTGCCTTGTATGTATTGCGTTTCCTGCTTGGGAAACGGACCGTCCTGAAACTACGGAAGGAAAATCTGAAAATTGTCTGGCATATATTGCTGCCGAGCCTTGGACTGGGTGTAGGACCTTTTATCATGACAAGCACGGAGAGTGCCTTGCTTGCGGCCTTCAATGTGAATCTGCTGAAATATGGCGGAAACTTGGCTATAGGTGCGATGACAATCTGCAATTCAGTGGTAAGTGTCATTCATTATTTTGTCCTTGGCTTGGGACAGGGCGGACAGCCTGTCATCAGTTTCAACTATGGTTCGGGTGACAGCAAGCGGATGCATCAGGCAATTCGGGTTGTCTTTGTTTCCAGCCTTGTCGTTTCCTTTACTTTCTTTTCTTTGTTTGAGCTGTTTCCTGGCGTTTTTGCGGCCATATTTACCTCCGATCCTGATCTTATTTCCATGTCCACGTGGGCACTGAGGGTCTATGCGGCTTCTGTCGGTGTGTTCGGGTTGCAGAATGCTGCGCAGCTTACCTTTACCTCTCTTGGACAGGCAAAGGTATCAAGCTCCATTGCAATATTACGCAAACTTGTACTGCTCATTCCGCTTACCTTCATCCTGCCGTTGTTCATGGCTGACAAAGTGCTCGCGGTCTTTATGGCTGAACCGCTTTCTGATGGTATTTCCGTCATCTATACGATGGTGATGTATTTTCTTGTCATGCGAAGGATCGACAGGAAACTGGTGCGATAATGTGTGTGCTTTGGATGGATTTTCCGCTATTTCATGATACAATACCTTGAATCAACAGGAATTTGATGGGAATATAAAAAATAAATGGAGTATGCGGCAATGGATAAGCCAATGATATATGTTATTGAAGATCATGATGTCATCAGAGATGGAGTCAAACAATACCTGGAGTTATCGGGTTTTGACTGCATGACGTTTGCGAATCTCAAGGAAGCGGACATCGGTTTTTCCGATCGTTTGCCGGACCTGCTGCTGCAGGATGTCATGCTTCCTGATGGGGACGGATTTGAATATGTGAAGGAACTTCGAAAGAAGTATGATTTTCCTGTCATATTCATGACGGCCCGTGTAGAAGAGTCCGATAGGATCCTAGGATTTGAAATCGGTGCTGACGACTACATTACAAAACCGTTTTCTCCGAAAGAACTTGTGTTGAGAGTCAAGGCCGTACTACGCAGGTACCAGAAAGCAAAGCTCGGATACTCCGGAGATGAGGTTGATATGACCTTTGAGTTCAACGGCAATACTCTGAAGATTGAGCGTGATGCCCATCAATGTTCTGTAGGCGGAGAATTGCTTTCGCTTACTGCCGCAGAATGGCGGGTGCTGCTGTGCCTTGTTGACAATGCACACCTTTTGGTATCCCGCGGAAAGATATTGGAAGAATGTTTTGACTATAGTGCAGAAAGCTATGAACGTATCGTAGATACCCATATCAAGAATATCAGGGCAAAACTTGGTGACGGCGGATGGATTGAGACTGTAAGAGGTTATGGGTATCGTTTCGTCGGCATCTGTCAGGACGATGATGCATGAGACGGTTCTTTGTCCGAGTCTTCCTGACTATTGCGGGCATAGCGCTGCTTGTGCTTTTGCTGAGTACCACATTGGTCTTTTTCGCTTTCCGTGGCCGGAGTACCGAATGGGGTGAGCAAGCCTATGAAATGTTCTGCGACAAGATGGCGAAGCAGATAAGCAGTGCGGGAAACTATATTTCTTTCAATCAATTTGTCGATATTGCTTATGAGCTTGCAAATTACGATGACCGTATCAGCGGCTTGCTTTTCAGGGATTCAAGCGGAAGGGTTGTCTTTTCTGCCGGTACGACAAGCGATGGCAAGGCTCTTGGACAACGTAAGATCGGTGATGAGGAGATACTGAAGCGACAGCTTGCAGGCAGTACCCGAAGGACTAATTTTTTGGAGGGCGAGAATCTTGATCCATCTACGTTCAAGACAGTCGAGGTAAGCGAACCTGTCACTATCCTCAACATGGGATATGATTTGACGAACCAGTTCCAGGTCTATCTCTCAGCTTCTTATGGCATTTTGCCGTCAAGGACTCTTGAGATGCCTTCGATGGTCAAGGCCGGACAGATTGCAGGTAGCCTGATGATCTGTACGGACAGCTACTATTCATTCAGCGTGGATGTGCTGACATATACGCCTGATACCTACGGAAATACCGGTGAATTGGTCCATTATGTCTTTGGCAAGGCAATTGCGGCCGGATTGCTTTCCTTGGTTCTTGCCCTGTTGCTCAGTTTTTTCTTCAGTAGGAAAAACCAAAAATATGTGGGCGATGTCGAGAAATCGTTGAAAGCTCTTGCAGATGGAAAGGAAGATGTAACTCTTCCAAAGACCAAGGTCGAGGAATTCAAGCAGATAAATGCGGCAGTAGAAGACCTTGGCAAATCACTTTCCCTCAACAGAGCCAACCGAAGAGCTTGGTTACGGAATATTTCCCATGATATGAATACTCCCGTTACTTCCATGCGTCTTTTGGTCGATGGCATGCTGGACGGAATGTTTCCTATGGACAAACATATTATCGGTAGACTGTCTACTGAACTGAATGACCTGTCTGGCCGAATCAACAGGGTAAGGGAATATGCCGGACTGCAAAGTCCTGACAGAAAAGCAAGCCCCGAAGGTGTCGACGCTGCCGATTTCATGCATACTCTTCTTCTTGCTTATAAGAATGATGAGAAAAGGGTAGAGGTTACCACAAAGAGCGAAGTGATTGACTGTGACCCTGAACTGATGTCCCGTGCCATGAAGGAACTGCTGGACAATGCACTTGCCGCAACCAAAGGCAAAGTGACCGTGTTGCTTGACAGGAGAAGGATTGAGGTCTCGAACGAGGGGTCCCTGCCTGCCGGCATTGATTTCTTTGAACCTTGGGAAAGAGGCGACAAGGGACGGACAAGCGGTGGAAACGGGCTTGGGTTGTCTATTGTGTCCCAGGTAATGCGCTTGCATGGGGGAACGGCAGAGATCAAAAGCGAGGAAGGAAAGGTAACGGTTTATCTTGCCTGGCCTGAGGAGAAATCAAGTTCAGTCCCTGTGAAATCCAGAAGGCTGAAGTTACCCTCTGCATAGCTGATGTAGGTGGGGCACCAACCGCCTTTCGGCAATGAAACCGAACCAGGGTTGAGATGCAGGATTTTTCCCTTCCAATTGCTCACGAAGAGGTATGTGGGTATGTCCCAGTCAGCAGTATGGTACCTTCCTGCAGATATGTAGGGAAAGGGATGGTGCCCATGTACAAGGAAAAAAGTCTTGCCGTCAGCTACCAATTCCGTATGGGCGCTTGATATATCAAACTCCAGGACCATCTGGTCAACTTCTGCATCACAATTACCCTGGACACAGATAATATCATGTTTGAGGGGATTCAACATGGCAATGACTTTTTTCGGAGCATACTCACGTGGCAGGTCATTCCTGGGACCGTGATAAAGGATATCGCCCAACAGGAGCAGTTTGTCATAGTTGCCTTTGGTGTAGGCTTCCATGAGCTTGGCACAGTACCAGGCACTTCCATGTATATCAGATGCAAGCAACAGTTTCATAGATAATTCCTTCAATGGTTTTGCAGGGATTCTACTATGGGATGCTGCTCCTTTACAAGGGGAGGATTCAGAAGTAGAGACCAAGGGACAGCAGGCCTTTCGGGTATGCTCCCAACACACTGTCCTTTACATATTGCAGACCCGCATCGAGTTTGAGTCCGAAGCTTGGGGCAAGTGTCTGAAGGTAACTTATATTAGCTCCGTAACCGAAGAACCTTGTCAAATCGTCTGTCTTCAAGCCGATACCTGCCAACGCGAAGCCTTGGAAGAACGTACTGCTGTCGTTGCTGTGGCGTAGTGGAAATGAAAGGCCTGCCCGTACGGACACGTTGTTGTCGATTCTTTCTGCTACCGTCGTATTGTCAGCATCTTTTTATGATTGAAGTATCCATATACTCATAGCTCCCTGCAAAGTAAAGGGAACACTGTTTCCTACTGAAGCGTTCGACGATGCCACCTATGCTGAATGGCTTGCAGTAATAATCGCTTGAAGAATAAGATGTTGCTTCCGGAATTGTAGAAAGAGGAATCAAGCTATAGCCGACCATGGCTGAGATTGTAGTGTCAGACGGCAGAAGGAAACGCTGCAGATTACTTGGTCCTTTCTTGCTTTTCTCTGGATTTTTCGGTTCCGTGGATGTCTGTACGGATTGTGCTTCACTCTTGACCGGCGGAGTTTCCTTTTTCAGTATTCTTGACCACGGCTTCCTGCTGTTTCATCTGATAGAATTTTCTGTTGACGGAATTCAATGGCAGGTCGAGAGGTGAACTCGCGATGCCTTCAGGATAGACAAACAGATGTTTGAATGAGAAATTCATGGCCGTGTTGATGGGAGTGACCTCTACGGCTACTTTTGTCTGGTGATCATTCCGTAGCAGATTGAACTGAGCTGATTCAATTGCAAGTGCTTTCAAATTTGAATTTATATGACCCTTGAGCAGTAACCAGACCGAGAGAAAGGTATGGTCATAAAAGATAGACTGCTGCAGTGCCTTTACGTCTGCTTCATAGACCTGCATACCTGCTGTAGAAAGGGTGCTCATGTCGTCAGGATATTTCTGACTGCTGATAGCTTTGAGGGGAAGGGTGAAACTATAGCTGAGATGATTTCCCAGCATGTGGAAATCGTATGTACCTTTCCAACCGAAGTCAATCGGACTATAAGAGACATTCGAACAGTTGAAGCCGGTCCTGAAGAAGGTATGTTTTGCTTCGACGGCATCGTAAATATGTCTGAAGGCATCGATTGCCTGCTCTGTGTAGTCAATGTAAGTTTTCTTGATGACGGCATCAAATGCGGTCAATCGGTATTCGTAGATTGCATCGCGTTCCTTTGTCATTTTAGCTTTTTCAGTCTTTCTTGCTTCCTGTGCCTGCTGTGTCGGGTTTGTACCCTCCATATCCGAGAGAAGGTAGCCGATCATATCAAAAGCTTTGTCTTCAAGCGTTCCCTGCATGGCATCCTTTTTCCTGATCGATGTTTCGATATGTTTTCTCATGGCATCGGTGTTTGCAGACAGGTTCTGCCAGCTGGTATCCAAATTCGCCAGATAAATGAGATATTCCTGGACACTGCTGTTATCCCGCAATGTTATGTTTTCCCTCATGCTCAAGGCTGATGCAACCAAAGCTTCGCTTTCTTTGCCGGCAAGATACTTCTGAGCTGACCTGACTGCCTCTTTTTTGCTGGTAAGATTGTTCAGTTCCTTTGTGTTTTCGTTGATTTCATCATTGAGCGCAGGTGTACCCGACACCTTCAGGTCCGCCCGAGTCTGTAGCAATTCGTTGTTATGGTCTATCAGCAGTTTTTCTTTTTCGAATATCCATGCCATTTCAGGGATACCTGAATGTTTGATCTGACTTAGCCTTGCCCCCAATGCCAAGGCAATGAACTGTGCATTGACAAGTTTGTCATAGCGGTCGATACCTGATTGTATGATGGACAGTTTTATCGATGTGTTTGTATCCTGTCCAGAGATATAACGTTTCTGAAGATTGGAGAGGTCTGTCAGACAGGTTTCAATCTGATCAAGGTAATGGGAAAGTGCCGTGTCATAGAAAATTACCTTGCTTACATGGGAACCTTTGTCTTTTTCTTCTTTACTGGACCATGAGTTGGTGATATTGATACCTACCAGTTCGTTTTTCAAGGCAACTTCATTTTCTGGCGTAACGGTGATATCGGGACGGATCTGTGAGTATAGATTCTGAAGTGCCTTACGTTCTGCGTCTTCTGCTGTGTTGCCGTAGCCGGTGCTTGAAAGGTCGGCACAGAAAGCCTGGGCAATGGCAACGGCACAGAGTAAGAAGATTATGATTGATTTTTTTTTCATGACGGGTATCTCCTGGAAATAGTGACTGGTCGAAAAACGCGGCAGGCATATTCCGTTTGCTTCCTACAGTTGAGGATAAGTTCAACATTTCCTACAAATTGAGTCTCCCTTATCCTATCATGTATCCTATGACAGTTCAACTGAGATTTCCTGTAGATATATGCTTATGTCGTTTATGCCGATGGTGTTTCCATGCTGTGTTTTCTGAATTCCGTCGGTGAAACGTGGTAGTACCGGCGAAACAACCGGCTATAGTAGTTTACGGAGTCAAAACCACATTCCAGAGCAATTTCAGTGATGTTCAGGTCCCTTTCTGCAAGATAGTCCGTGGATTTTTCCAATCTGAGCCCATTCAGATAATCTGTCATGGTTTTTCCTGTAAGTTGCTTGAACATCCGACAGAAATGATAGACCGTCATATGGACGATTGCTGCCAGCTCGGCGATTGTTATCTTTCCTGTGTAGTGTGTGTCGATATGTTGCAATACTGGCTCAAACCGTCTGAGGTTTCTTGTTTTTGCAGAAAATTCCTCAGGAGATAGAATCTTTTCTACATGTGTCCTGAGCAGAAGGACGATCAGTTTATAGATAGATGATTTCACCGCAAGCTCATACCCAAAGTCTTTGGTTCCATATTCCCTGATGAGTTCAGTTACGGATACCGAGACTTCTTTGTCATCATGGATGAGGTTATGGAATGTAATCCGATCCTGGGACAGGGGTGCAAGGAACTTTGTCTGGCACTGATCTACTTGATTGCTGAATAGGAACGG
>JAKVOU010000002.1 GCA_022482625.1 Spirochaetia bacterium
TACAACTTTCCCAATCAATAGGACTATACAATAACACTTGAAATCATCCATTTTTCATACAGAACCCCTCTTTCCTGTAATTTATGGAGAGGGTTACAGTCGATTTGTCGTTTCTCTCGCGGCTTTGCTTGCGGAATGTTGGAAATTTCTCATGTCAGCATACGGTTTCTTCTTGCATATATAGTCTAATTATTGTATAATTAAGACTATACACAAGGAGGGACTGCCATGCCGATCCCAAAGGAAGTACTAGCGGTCGAGCGACCCAAGAATTCAATCGTCATCGTGTACGGCAAGGACCGCGACCGTTACGCGGTAAGGGCCAGGGTCGGATGCAGAAGTGTCGGAAGCCGAAGACTTCCGGTCAACGGTCCGACCATCGGCCATATAGTGGACGGCAAGTACATACCCCTCGGGGAAGATGCCCCGCCGCCCGTGTCTGGGGCGGCCGTGGACCTCAAGGACTGGGCAAACATCATCCTTGCGCAGAAACTCTTTGCTGACATGCTCATTGAGCTAGGAGAATCCTATAGCAGGGAGGATGCGCTCAGGATCTGGTCCATCGCTGTGCTCAGGGTCTGCTTCAGCGGTATAAAGGATTATGAGCTGAAAGATGCGTATGAGGAGAGTTTCCTGTCCGAGCTGTATCCTGATGTAGCCCTCTCGAAGAACACGGTCTCCACCTTCCTGAACAATCTTGGACGTACCTGTTCAAAGATCACCCTGTTCATGAGGGCCAGGGCTTCGAAAGTCGAGATGGATCACCATGTACTGATTGACGGGACATTGAAATCGGATGAATCGAAGGTAAATTCTCTCTCGGATTTTTCCAGGAAAGCCAGGACGAAAGGAACCAGGGACATCTCTGTCCTGTTCGCTTTCGATCTTGAAGCGATGGAACCGGTATGCTCCAAGTGTTTTCCGGGCAACATGCTTGATGTCACCGCCTACGATGAATTCATCTCCGAGCACCAACTGACAAAGGGAATCGTAGTTGCAGACAAAGGATTCCCCCAGTCCGTAGCAAGGCAGCATTTCAAGCAGCATCCCGACCTCCATTACCTGAATCCTCTGAAGAGGAATGCGAAGATTGCATCGCAACTCCATATGCTTGAGTTTACAGAGCTTCTTCAAGGGTATGAAGGCATAACCTGCAGGAAGGAGAAAGGTGGGGACCGATGGCTCTATTCCTTCCGGGATGCCTACAGGGCTTCAAAGGAAGAACGTGACTGGCTGAGCCGAAGCCGGAAAAAGAAGAATTACCGCCTCACTGATCTTGAGAAGGCAAGAGCGACATTCGGGACGGTGGTCCTTGAGTGCGATCTGGACACAGATCCCCAGACGATCTACAAAGCCTATTCCAAGAGATGGGAGATCGAGATTGTCATGAGATTCTACAAGTCAGCACTCGAATTCGATGAGACCCGTGTGCATGACGACTACAGCGTGATAGGAAGCGAGTTCTGCGACTTCCTCGCTTCCGTGCTCACCTTCAGGATGATAGCTGCCTTTGACGAGGCCAAGTTACTCGAAGATTTGCCGTATAAGAAGATCATGAGGATCCTGGCAAGGGCGAAGATGTTCAATGATCCTGGTATCGGGTGGCGTCTGATCAAGATCAATCCGTCACAGGAGGAAGTCCTGAAGAGACTCGACATTCATCCCACAGAGAAGCTTCAACCGAAGAAGAAACGCGGTCGTCCTCCTAAAGTGAAGCCCGTATAGTCTCACTCATTGGGAAAGTTGTAATTAAGATTAAATCTTATGGTGATTTGTTGGATGCTTTGGAAAACAGAATGGATGATTTTGCTTTGCATGGATGTATCGCAAGTGACCATGATATCAACAGACCCATATATATCGGTGTTGATGAGGCCTCTGTTGAATCACTGTTTCAAAAAAGATTGCAGGGCAATTTGCTGACAGAGGATGAATATCACGCCTATCGGTCTGCACTGTTATTACATTTGGCAAAAAGTTATCATAAGCGTAATTGGGCAATGGAACTGCATGTTGGCTGTAATAGGAACCAGAATCATCGGATGACCCGATTGTTAGGCGAATCAACAGGATTTGATTCTACAGGCGATTATGAAGTTGCTGAAGGCGTTGGTGCTTTCCTTGATGCTTTGGCATCTCAGGCTGAATTACCAAAGACGATACTCTTTTCATTGAATCCAAAAGATAACTGGATACTTGCTAGTTTGGCAAATACATTCCAAGGTACAGAGATCCCTTCAAAAATTCAACTTGGCGCTGCTTGGTGGATGCAGGATCATAAATACGGAATGGAACAGCAGTTGATAGCTTTGTCCAGTTCCGGATTGTTGGGTACATTTATTGGTATGCTTACAGACAGTCGATCATTTTTATCTTATTCACGTCATGAATATTTCCGAAGAATCCTTTGCAATTTTATTGGGAATCTTGTTGAAAATGGGGAATATCCAATGAGTGAGAATCTAGGAAAGCTTGTAGAAAATATTTGCTATAACAATGCTACATATTATTTCAAAATATGATGATATCTAAAGTTAGGATTAGTTGATTATATATTATGTGAAATAATGAGCAATTTGCAAAAATGCAGTATGGAACTGTTACGTTTATGAATGACATTGGATTTGAGTGAGCCCTAAATGCAAGCATCAGAAGTAACAAATAACATATACCGGATATTTCTGATTCCATTCAATTTATGTTGTTGAGATGAAAAAAGATTCGAAACATATGAGGTATCGGTCCTTTTATATCATGAGAATTAGAATGACATAAGAGGAAAATTATGAATATCACTAAAACGAGGCTTAACTAAATAATATATAATTCTAAAATTTATGACTGAAAAGTTGTCTACTTACAATTGAAATAGATAATTGTTTGTGAAAATATAATTATTTTCGGACTAAATATCGTTTATTGTTTGTGCGTAGTTATACAAACTTACAGTAGATAATCTTTTTGCTATTGAATATTGAGATACATAGTCTTGAAGATTGTATGGAATACAGAATGAAAAAAACTGTGTGGAGTATAATTTTTTACATGCAGTTCAAAAGACACCAAGTAAGATTATTATGCCTATTTGACTTGGTAGTTATGATTTGGTGCGAGGATTTTGGAGGAGCTTTTGATGAAGATGACGATGCGCTGGTACGGTTCAAAATTTGATACTGTAACCTTAAAACAGATGAGACAGATTCCTGGTTTGAAGGGCGTCATTACGACCTTATATGATATTCCGGTAGGAGAAGTATGGCCGCAGGATCGAATCCATGAACTGAAGGAAGAAGTCGAAGCTTCAGGGCTCGTGATAGAGGGTATCGAAAGTATCAATATCCATGATGCAATCAAAATTGGCTTACCTGAACGGGACCGATATATCGAGAATTATATAGCAGCCCTTGAGCATCTTGGAAAAGAAGGCATTACGCTGGTATGCTACAATTTCATGCCTGTCTTTGATTGGACTCGGACCGATTTGTCCAAACAGCGGCCAGACGGTTCCTTTGTCATGGCATATGATCAGAAAAAGGTCGATGCCCTTGATCCACAGGCTTTCTTTGACCAGACGAATTCCAATAGCAACGGCTTTGTGATGCCCGGTTGGGAACCGGACAGGCTGGCTCATGTCAAGGAACTGTTTGCAGCATATGCTTCGGTTGATGCCGATGTACTGTTCAATAACCTTGTTTATTTCCTTAAGGCAATCGAACCGATATGCGAAAAATATGGGATCAAAATGGCAATCCACCCAGATGATCCCGCATGGTCGGTCTTTGGACTGCCAAGGATTATTACAGGAAAGGAAACAATTCTCAGATTAATGAAGGCTGTCGACAAACCATTCAACGGACTGACTTTCTGTACTGGATCTCTTGGAACGAATCCAAAGAATGATCTTCCTGGAATTGTCAGGGCATTGCCAGGCCGGATACATTTTGCCCATATAAGGAATCTGCAGCATTTTTCACCTGGTGTATTTGAAGAATCCGCACATCTTTCAAGTGATGGTTCATTTGATATGTATGAAATTTGCAAAGCACTCTATGACATTGGTTTCGATGGCCCTGTCAGACCTGACCATGGCCGTATGATTTGGGGAGAAAAAGCGATGCCTGGTTATGGACTGTACGACAGGGCACTCGGAGCTACATACATCAATGGATTGTTTGAAGCAATTGAGAAATCCAACAGATAGCGGATTGATGATGGAGGAGAGGTAGACGACATGCAATTGACTGCAAAAGAATTGAAAGAACGTACTACATGGCTTTCAAAAGGATATGAATTACCACAATTTGACCATCAGAAAATGATTGACAGCACCTTGCAGGAGCCTGTATGGATTCACTTTGGTGCTGGTAATATTTTCAGAGGATTTCCTGCCATGCTCATGCAGAAACTCTTGGATGAAGGTCTGGAAAAGAAAGGCATCATTGTCGGAGAAGGGTTCGATTATGAAATCATCGATCGGATATATGTACCCCATGATAATCTTTCTTTGCTTGTTACTTTGAATGATAACGGTACAATTGACACTTCCGTGGTTGCATCGGTAGCTGCTGCATGGAAATGCAATCCTTCCTTTTCGAGGGAATGGGAGAATTTCAAAAATGCTTTTGAAAAACCATCACTTCAAATGGTATCGTTTACAATAACGGAAAAAGGCTATGCAATGAAAGGACAGGATGGCAATTATTTCCCATTTGTACAAGAAGATATAGGCCAAGGACCGGATGGAAATCTCAAAGGCTTGATGGGTATGGTTACTGCACTCGTTTATCATCGTTATAAGAGTTATGGGGTACCGCTTGCCTTGTGTAGCATGGACAATTGTTCACATAATGGCGAAAAGCTTCAGACGGCTGTTTCTACTATGGCAAATGAATGGGTAGAAAAAGGTCTGTGTGAAAAAGGTTTCCTAGCTTATCTTCATGAGCAAATCAGTTTTCCTTGGTCAATGATAGACAAGATTACACCGAGGCCTGATGCTGATGTACAGCATATGCTGAAGAAAAATGACTTTGAGTCGACTGATGTAGTCATTACGGCGAAACATACCTATATTGCTCCGTTTGTCAATGCCGAGAGACCTCAATATCTGGTCATCGAGGACAAGTTCCCCAACGGCAGGCCATGTTTGGAAAAAGCTGGTGTCTACTTTACTGACCGAGATACAGTCAACAAGGTCGAAAAGATGAAGGTTTGTACTTGCCTGAATCCTTTGCACACCTGCTTGGCAATTTATGGTTGCCTCTTGGGATATAATCGGATTGCCGATGAGATGAAAGATGCCCAGCTAAATAAAATGGTTCATATTCTTGGATATGATGAAGGCCTGCCTGTTGTTGTGGATCCCGGTATCATTGAACCAAAGGCCTTTCTTGATGAGGTACTGGAAACTCGTTTTCCGAATCCTTTTATGCCTGACACCCCTCAACGTATTGCCTGTGATACAAGCCAAAAGCTTCCCATCAGGTATGGGGAAACGATCAAGGCATATATGGCAAGTGACAGCCTTGATATAAAAAGACTTACAGTCGTTCCGCTGGTCATTGCCGGATGGTGCAGATATCTCATGGGTATTGATGATGAAGGTAAAGCTTTCCAGCCATCACCGGATCCGAGGCTTGAGCAGGAAAGAGAATATCTGAAAGACGTGAAGCTGGGTGATGAAGGTCCTTTTGATGAGGCACTTAGGCCTATACTCAGCGATGCGTCACTTTTTGCTGTAGATTTATACAAGGCTGGCCTTGCAGGCAAAGTGACTGATTATTTTACACAACTTGTAAAAGGCAAAGGAGCTGTCAGAAGTACTCTGCAAAAGTATATAAAGTAAGTCAGTATGCTACTATGATAAGTTGAAAGATACGTCAATCCAGAATATTCCCAAAGTGATAGTATCAACAGGTGCCAATGATCAGGTTCCTGTTTTTTTCTGAATTAAGCGGTCAATGAAATATAATATGACCCCGATATAAGGGACATAAGAATCTTCTGCTAACAGAAGTTGCTTCTTCTTTCGTAGTTTTCCGAGACTGAATGAATTTTCTTTACTGAGTTCTTCAGTCAATGTCTTGTAGACCTGTTGTCTGTTCAATCTGAAAGTTTTGTTGTTCAGATTCAAGATGTCATTCAGTTCTTTATTATAGTGACTATCTGTAGACTCGATTTTTCCTCTGCGTGTATAAGAAAGAGTATCTATACAGCTTTGCTTTTGCGGGTCAAAGGAGAGCCTGCTGTCACCTTTATGCTTATCACAAGTCGTTTCACCTAAAGGACCTTGTGCATGGCCATTGCATACGAACAGCAAATTATTCCAATCCAGTTGCAGAGATTGTCCTTGGGGACAAGATTGCGGAATATAATGTTCTATGGTTCCACAAGGATCTTCAACTTCATTGCAGGAAACCCTTCTCATGCAATACGCACAAAGGCCATGTTGCTCTTTGCAGAGATTTGCTTTCATTTGGTTTTTTATCTTTGTGTCTAATCCAATATATGTTCCGCCAGAACATCTGTATGTAGTTAAATCCTTAGGCTCTTTTCTTTTTCTTATTGCTATCATACTGATGAAGACTCCGGAGTTTCCAAGGCAAGGGAAACTTGTGCAGAAGTTAAATCTGGATCATTCGCGTTCAATTTTTGTTCGAGTATATTTAGTTTTTCTTTTGCAGATATATAATCGTCCTCATCTAATGCTTTGTAGAATTCCTTGAACAGTATACTGATTTCCTGTGGCTTGTCGTCTACATTCATGATAAGCTTTGCTACATTGTTAAGGCTGCTTCCATAGTTGCCGATTATTTTCTGTAACTCAAAATTCTTTAAATAGCTGACGCTATCTTTTGGAGCTGCAGAGATAACGAAAGGTGAATGTGTAGTAATGAGAAATTGGCAATTGGGAAAGGTATTCAGTAATTTGTCGAGAACTACATATTGCCATGAAGGATGTAGGTGTAGCTCTATTTCATCTATCAATATGATGCCTTCTCCTTCCAATGGATTTTGTCTCTTGGGATTTGCTATTGCCAATTTTCTAGCTAAGTCGCCTACAAGGGCAAGCAAGACTTGTTCACCATCAGACAGTTGTTCAATTCTTAGATTGTCCCTGCCTTTGCTTACCCATAGGCCTTGGGGAGATTGCCAGTCAAAATGTAGATTTGAAAAGTCTGGTATGAATGTATAGATAGCTTTTTTGACATTTTCCAACAAAGGTTCTACATACGTTGCATCATGTTGTTCTCTGCTTTTTTGGTTCTGTAATGCTTCCATATCCCTGAACCACTCATAGAACAGCTTGAACTCTGTATGAAAAAGATTTTCTTTTTCATAAATTGCAGTTGGAGAAAAAGTATGGTGTTTCCGTATCCTTGAAGGAATAGAATAACCTACTCTGGAAACTGTATAATAGGAATAGATCGGAAGATTACATTGCCCTTTTGTTTCTGTAATTTGTTTGCGCAACTCTGTGGCATAAGCATTTAATTCTTGAAATGAACTTGAAATGTTCTGCTTCGTATACTGCCCTCTTTTTACCCTATACAGTTTCCATGTTATTTCATGTCCGATGGTATCTTCACAGGTAATCTCAAGTGTTGCACTGTTGCTATGTATGTTGATATCAGCTGTACTGTTGATACGTGTCCCATTTCCGTTCGGAGACAGAATACGTGCTGGAATCCATGAAATAGCTGTGAAGATTGCATCAAGCAATGTACTTTTGCCAGAACCATTTTCACCTGTAAAAACCTGCAATGGATAGGCTGGGGTTACTTCAAATGGTTTCTGAAATCCCCTGTATCCTTCCAGACGTATACGTTTGAGTTTCATTGTCAACCCCTTGCTTTGTTTCTGATACTTTCAATAATACCCTATAAAATATACAGGACCAGTATGAAACAATTGTTTCCGTAATATCAAGGAAGATTTCCATTTTGACAGTACTTGTTTCCAGAATGACTTTCTTACCGATCAAACCATATCTATTTCCTATCTGTCTATGTGCCAACCTTCTGCTTTTTCCCTGATGCGGATGAAATGGCGATAGGTGCCTTCCTGTTGCATGAGTTGCCTATGGGTACCTTGCTGGATTACCGTTCCATTGTCAACGACAAGGATTTGGTCTGCATGTTCGATGGTAGCAAGACGATGTGCAATGACTATGATGGTCTTTCCCATGGTAAGATTTGTAATTGCCTTTTGAATCAGATGCTCATTTTCAGGATCCAGACTTGCCGTTGCCTCATCAAGGATGACAATGGGAGCATCCTTCAGCATAGCCCTGGCTATTGATATCCGTTGTTTCTCTCCTCCTGACAGGGTTGAACCTCCTTCGCCGACCACTGTGTCATAGCCATTTGACAATGCCATGATGAAGTCATGGCAACAGGCCGCTTTTGCAGCAGCAATCAATTCGGATTCGGTTGCATCTGGTTTTCCAAAACAGATGTTGTTCCTGATGGTATCGTTGAAGAGATAGACATTCTGAAATACCATCGAGATTTTGCCAAGTAAACTATCACAGGTAAATTCCCGTATGTCATGGTTACCCATTGAGATGCTTCCGTCCCAGATATCATAGAACCGTGCCAATAGATTGCATATCGTGGTTTTTCCACTTCCTGAAGGACCTACGATAGCGGTCATCGTATGTTGGGGAATATCAAAGGATACATTATTGATTATCTTTCTGTCGCCGTAACCGAAAGTTACGTTTTTGAAACTGATATCGTACTTATCAAGAAATATATCCTTTCCATTCTTGTCGATGTAGTCTGTAGTTTTCAGCCTATCAAGCTGATCCATTGCATCATCAATGACACCAAGTACGTGTGCTGAATCAGAAATCGGTTCTACGCCGCTGAAGATTGAGAATGAGAAAAAGAAGAACATCAGCATGATGGGGAAAGGAAGTTGGCTTGTTATGCCAAGATATGCTGTCGCAAGTACCATGGCAACTGAGGCAAGCCGGAGTACAAGCAGATGTGCACAGTTGAAAGGAATGAAACCGAATTCAATTTTAATCCTTATCTTTTTACTTTCGCTGCAGGCTTCCTGCATGGCATTGATGCTGTTTCGAGATTGGTTGAATGACTTGATTATCGGAAGCCCTCGTGCATATTCGATGGCTGCACTTGCCATATCTCTGTCTGCAGCAGCAGCCACAGGTGCATTGACCGTACTGCAGTGCGAAACTCCACAGAGAAAACCGAAAGAGGCAAGTACTCCTGCTAGGGCTATCAAGGCAATGGGTAAATTGAAGGTTGCGAGACAAATGAAAATGCACAGGCAATTGACATAACCACCCAATAACGTATCAATCATTCTGATTCCCATGTTTTCCAAAGTATTGAGCCCTGTGGTTATGGCTGTGAGTATCTGGCCTGTATCCGTTTTCTGAAAGTAGCCTAATGAGACACGCTTGAGAATATTGCCGACTGCCAATCTGTCCCTTGCTGCAAGTTCATAGCTGATGCTTTCCTGATATTTTGCCCGGAGATAGTCGAACAGGAACCTTAGGAAAGTGCATGCGGCAATGATAAGGAACGACAGCAATATCCATAGCCGATTGAAAGGGACACCGAGTTTTTCCTTTTCAATCAACAGACCTATCGTATAAGCTGCAATGATGATAGGAACTGCCGCGGCCCATGTGGCAAGCAATGAGAAAACCAATCCGATCCATATGCGTTTCCGTAATGTTCCACACCATGTTATGATTCTCTTTATGGTCCTATACATTGGCATTGTTCTCCTTCTGCTGTGAAACAGCCCAGGCTTTTGACCCTATATGAGCTTTCCACATGTTCTTGTAAAGCTGACATCTTTGCAGCAGTTCTTCTTGGTTGCCTTGAGCAATGATCGTACCTTTTTCCAATACGACAATGTTGTCTGCATGTTTGATAGTTGAAAGCCTATGGGCTATCACAAGCAGCGTCTTGTTTTTTGATATTGCAGAGATTGCAAGCTGAAGCTTGTCTTCATTTTCTGGATCGGTAAAAGCTGTTGCTTCGTCAAGGATGATGATCGGTGCATTTTTCAGGATCATCCTTGCAAGGGCTATCCTTTGTTTCTCGCCACCGGAAAGCCGATTGCCTGCTTCACCTGCGGGAGTCTCATATCCTTTTTCCAACTTCATGATGAATTGGTCACATTGGGCGGCTTTCGCAGCTCTGTAGACTTCTTCATCAGTTGCATCTGGTTTTCCGATCCTGATATTTTCAAGTATGGAACAGCGGAACAGGAAATTGTCCTGTGTAACGAAACTGACAAGTGATGAAAGTTGCGCGAGCGGTATCATTCTGATATCCGTGCCTCCGATTTCAATTTTTCCAGCTGATACATCCCAGAAACGGGCAATCAGCTTCGCTATGGTCGACTTGCCGCCTCCTGATGGTCCTACCAAAGCGGTAAAGCTGTGCTGTGGTAGGGTTAGGCTGATGCCATGTAATATTTCTTCTTTTCCTGTATAGGAAAACTGTACGTCGGAAAGTTTGATTACATGATTGTCTATCGTTGCTTTGTCCTGTCGTTCAGGCAGGCTCTGCATGTTCAGGAAACGTTGGGACTCATCTATGACAAATCCCATCTGCTTGATTTCGTTCATGAATACTTCAAGATGAGCAAGGGAACCTACCATTGACATTGCAATCATGACACACAGGCAAAGTCTGTCTGGTGAAAGCGTACCATTTGAGCATAGTAAAAGACCTATAGGAAGCGTACCCAACAATGTAGAAGGAAACAGGGCTATGCATAGCTTTGCGGGTATCCATGTGCCGGACATCCAGCCAAGGATGAATTTCTTGTATGTCAAGATGGCTTTTGAGAATTTCTCATAGGATTTTCCTTCTTGCCCGAAAGTCTTGATGACCTGTATACCTTCTACATATTCCACTATTGCACTGTTCACGGCATTTCTTGATTGCATATACTTGCCGTAATTTTCCTCATTGCTCTTCAGCAGTATGGAAAGGGGGATCAAGGTCAATGGAATTGTTATCAAGGATGCGAGTGCTACCTTCCAGTTGATGGTCAGCAGGATGATGATGCTGATGATAGGAAGTACCAGATTGCCGGAAACTTCAGGTATCATATGAGCCAGGGGAGGTTCGATACTTTCGATTTTATCAACGATCATATCTTTGATTTCGCCGATTGATTTTGCTGTAACCGTACCCAAGGGCGCTTTTAGGAATTTGTCAATGACACGCAGGCGGAGCTTTTCCAGGATTGTATAGGCGCTGATATGTGACAGCATGGTCGAGATGCCGAAGCATAGAGTCTTGGCTAGGTAAGCTACGGCCGCTAATCCTACCCATGGTAAGATTCCCTCCATGGTGAACTTGTCTTGCATGTATGTCTGTATGATTCTGTAGACGCTCAGATAAGGTACCAATCCTGCAACGATGCTGGCAATGGAAAACAATACCGAAACGATCAGCTTGATTTTACAATATGCTGCATAGGTCAGCAGCGAAAACAACCAGTTTTCTTTTTTTTCTTTGCTCACTATAGGTATCCTTTTTATTCAGTCATCATGCACGCTGTGGTGCAGATACCTATGATGCTAGCGTATCTGTCGATTGCTTTCCGCTCCACTCGGACCGATCAAGTCCATATGGACATATATTTTATTTTGGCTATTTTGCAGAGAAACTGTTTTTGCGATACTCCAATGGTGTCTTTCCCATGATTTTCTTGAAGGCTGCTGCAAATTTGCTTGGGCTGTCATAGCCTACGCGTCCTGCAATTTCTGCTACGGAACTGTCTTTGTCCTGCCTGAGGAATTCTGCTGCACGATTCATGCGATAGACTCGCATGTATGTACTGATAGGATTGCCATAGACACATTTGAAACAGTTCTTCATCGGTGTGAGAGGAATATCAAATTGTTCAGAAAGCTCTTTCATTGTGTAATGCTGTTCGGGGTGCTTGGTTACCAAGGTAAACATTGCCTTTATCTTTTCTACTTGCGATTTGTAGAAATAGGGACGTTCTTCCTGATTGCTTGGAAGCTCAAGGGCCCGGAGGCAGAGCAGCAGTTCTATGACCTTGATCTTGAAGTAAGAGCGTCTGATGCTTGTCGGTACATCATAGAGTTCTTTGAAAATATGAGTAATTTCTGGAAGTCCATGGATGACCATCGGATTGCTGTCTGAACAGAATTTCTGTTGTAAGCTATACAGGTCAATGGAAAATTCAGGTAACTTTTCATTGAAGAATTCTGCTGCCAAAGGTAATTTGATTGAGACGGTAATTCCGTGATAATGGGACAGTGGAAACGCAAAAAGGCCTGTATGCCTTACCCGTCGGTCAAATTTCAGATCGTCGGCTTCGACATAGGACAAGGTTTTCTCTCCTACATGGTATTCCAGGCGGCCTTCCCTGCAATAATCGATACAGAACAGATTGTCTGTCGTATGCAGTTTTGAATGAAAGTAGGCCATGTGATAATCATTGTAAAACAAGAGGATACCTGGGAGTACTTCATAGATGGTCATGACGCCATTTCCCGTTTCATTGCTGAGCTGATATGCTTTGCATTCACTGTTTGCAGAAAGTTTTGCCATGGGTTGGGAATCCAGTTGCATGCTGTACCATTTCATGTGTTGGGCCTCCTTCTACAATACAAGTATTCTATCACAGACATGTCGGATAAACTCCTTGTCATGGGTAACGACAATCACCGTACTCCCTTTGTTTGCCAGCTCCTTGATTGCTTTTGCAACCTTTATCATGTGGACATAGTCGAGCCCACTGGTAGGTTCGTCAAATATAAGCAATTGCTTTCTAGAGAGGATTGCAGTTGTTATGGCAAGCCGCTGTTTCTGGCCTCCTGAAAGTGCCATCGGATGTATTTCCTCAAAAGGCAAAAGATCGAAATGTTCAAGAATCTGCTTGATCTGCTGTCCTGTATATCCATGATTTGACAGCAGGCATTCTCCCGATACACTGTCGGAAAACAGCTGATGGTTTACATCCTGCATCACGCAGTATGCCTGTTTTTGCCGTTTTTTCCTATTCGTTTTTTGACCATCAATCAGAATAGTCCCGCTATATTGACGTACAAAGCCACACAAGCAACGGATCAAGGTTGTTTTTCCTATGCCATTTCTGCCACATATTGCCAATATCTCTCCAGGTATTGCAGAGAAAGATAGTTTTTCGAAAATGGGTTTGCCTTTTCCAAAACTACAGGCAAGGTTTTCTACTGACAGTCCCTTTGTACTTCCCGGAGGTAATGCAGTAGGTAAATTCAGTTCAGTCTGTACCAATGATCGTAATCCCATGGCCTTTCGCTTTGTATCAGGCAATGCAAAGAAAGAAGCTCCTGAGAATATCTGCTGGATATGACCTTGCTTGATAAAAACTGCACGGTCAATAAGATCAGATAGAAACCAGAGACGGTGTTCTGCAATGATGATTGTATGTCCTTGTCGTTTCAGAAGGGCAATCTGGGCTCTCAGCAGCTCTATTGTCTTGTTGTCAAGGTTTGCCGTCGGTTCGTCCAGGAGAAAAACCGAAGGATGCATCATATAGACAGAAGCAAAGGCCAGCAATTGTTTTTCACCTCCGGACATTGCAAAAATATTCCGTTTCATAAGAGATTCGAGATGAAGGGTGCTGACAGTATGGCGCAGGCGCATATGGATATAGGATGGTGCAGATCCTTGGTTCTCCAACCCAAAGGCAAGTTCACTGGTTGCATCGAGATTGAAAAATTGACTTTTGGGGTTTTGGAATACTGATCCTATATGCAAGGCAAGTTCGTATAGCTCGCTTTCAGATACGGAAAGATTTTCTGCAGATACAGTACCGCTTGTAAACGTACCTGCCGTAAAATGTGGAATCAAGCCATTGATAAGTTTGGTAACGGTTGTTTTCCCACATCCTGATTCTCCGCAGAGCAGTATACATTCACCATCAGCAACATCCAATGAAAAATCATTGAGTGTCTGTGGTCTGCCTGGATAGCTGAAAGATACCCTTTTGATTGAGACCATCAGAAGGCTCCTTGCCATAGCGACCTGAATGAAGCAATTGTAAACATAAGGCCAATACCGCAGGTAATCCAATCAAAGGTTTTCATTTTCAGTGTAATGATACTTGTTTTCTTTACTGGATTTTCAATACCACGTGTCACGGCTGCTGCTGATAATTCTTCAGCAGTTGATGTGGCTGACAGTATAAGGGGGACTGATAGGCATTCTATTTTCTTTAGTCCATGGATATCCCTAAGTTTCATTGCATCATGGATATAACCGGATTCTTCTCTGATAGCTGGGAAATAACGTATGGTAACGGAGATTGCAACTATCAATTGTTGAGGCAAGTGCAGTTTTCTCAAGCCTACGATAAAACGGCTCAATGGGATTTCCCTGATCATCAACAGACCGATGATCAGGCAGGGGAGAATCTTCCTGGCATAGGTAACAAGGATTGAAAAGCTGGTCGCGATGAATTTTGGGGAGTTTGGAAGTATGTAATGCTGTAATCCTAGAAGTACAAGGTAATACAATACCCATTTTACTGCAGTACTTCTATGCGTGCAGAAAAATGTCATGAAACATAGGCTTGCTATCCAACCGGATTCGATGGAAAAAGGATTCTGCCGGTAGGCAATTATGTTTGACAGAACCAGGAGCAGTATGCCGGTCCTGGGGTCAATGGATAAGCGTAACTGCATGTCTAGACGATCCCTGCTTTTATAAAATGCTTATGAAACATACCTTTTGCAATAAGTGCTCCGAGAAAGGCGCCTAGGAGCGGAGCAATGAAAAGGACGACGAACATTGCCGGAGAAATGAATGTCCTGAGAGTCGCTACATAGGCTGCGGGCATCCCTTGTGAAGAAATCTGGTTGAGGAATTGGTCTTTCATGAGCCACATCGGAAGTGGAGACCCGGTCATGCCGAGGGAAAAACACATGAAGGCCAGCATGTTGCCTCTGAAACTTTCATATTTTGAAACTGCACGGCAGAGTTCAGCCAATGCGCAGGAAACAAGGAATGTGATGAGTATGATAGCTGTAAATTGTCCTGTCACGAAATAAATCAATCCTGTAATGAATCCCATCAATGCCACGGCTCCGGTTTTTTGCACCTTTGCACACATCAGCATGAAGGGAATTCCTGTACATACGGCAATGAAAGCAGGCATCAGTATCCACATGATGGGATGTATGCCTCCCAAAAGCATGAAAATGAAATTTATGACAAAATAGATTGCCGAAAAGATACCTATCGAGATGAGGTCTTTTCCTTTTAGTCCTCCATTCTTACCGGTCTGTGAATCCATATGGTACTCCTATAAAAAGTCAATAGTTTCTACGGAAACTATCAAGCTCCGTTTGTTTTCTCCTCATAGGAGACCTTACCTTTAGGCCCCTATGACCTCCTCCGCACTCAGTGATCCCCCGACTTCCCTTACCATCAGGGATTCGTCGAACGGCCTCCTGCTGTTCAGGATCGCAAAGATGACCCTCGCCAGCTTACGCGTCGTGGCTATGATGGACTTCCCCGACCCCTTCGTTTCCTTCATCCTTCGGTAAGCCACCATCAGCCGCCAGCTGCCCGTCTTCTTGGACAGCCGCAGCATCCCCATCGTCGCCTGTACCAGCGCCGTGCGCAGCATCTGCGGCCCGTGCTTCGTTATCCTCCCCAGCAGGACCGTGTCGTTCGAGTTGTGTACCGACGGCACCAGCCCCGCATACGAGGCAAACTTCCTGAAGTCTCCCCCGAACCGTCCCTGCAGGTCACCCGCATAGGCCGCAATCGTCATCGCCGTGACCGCGCCGATCCCCGGCACCGTCCTGAGCAGCGCCACGTCCTCGTTCTCCCCGGCCGTCTCGGCCAGCTGCTTCTCCACTGCCTTGATTTGCTCCGCCAGGTCGTCTATAATGCCGAACAGAAGCTTGAGCGAAGCGGCGGCGGTCTGCGTGAATCCATGGTCTTCGAGATCTTTCAGCAGTCCCTGCCGCTTCCTCTTGCTCTGCAGCTGGCTGTGCCTCGTGTCGACCCCGTAGCCGAGCATCATCCCGTGGACCTGGTTCTTCACCTTCACCTGCGTGCTCACCAGGATGCTCCTGGCCTTCAGCAGCCGCCTGGCCTCCTCGCTCTGCTGGTCGCACAGGTGGCTCTGCGGGAGCATGTCCTTGTACAGGTAGTAGGCCAGCGTCCTCGCGTCGTTCCTGTCGTTCTTGCTCGTGCTCTCGCTGATGACCTTGAACCTGTTCGTGTTCACCACCGTCACGGCAAAGCCTTCCTTCTCGAACCTGTTCTTGAAGTACCGGGCGTTGCCCGTCGTCTCCACGGCAAGCCGTACCGGGCAGCCGTATGCCTCCTGCAGGCCATGCAGCCTCGCTGCCAGCTGTCCCAGCCCGTCATGCCCCCTGGTGACGTATGCCTTCTCCTCCACGGGCCTTTCCTCGTCTCCGTCCGCAAGGACGCATATCGTCACCTGCGTCTTGTGCAGGTCCACGCCTACGTCCAGCCTCTCCGTCCCTTCTTCCATGCCGTTTGCCATATCAGGCCTCCTCGCTTCAGTTTCCGGGCAGGACGGCTTCCGTTCGGTGATTCCTTCCAATCTCCTATCCGGCCTCAGCCGCATCGCTGCGGCGGACCACTGAGTGATTCGATGTAAACCCTTCCATTCTCCTTTGCGACATCAAGTGCCATTAGATATGCCGGACTTGCATCTCAGCCTTCCTGCCTGTACCTTCCAGTATAGACCCTCCAGCTCCTAGGTAATCACCAACTATTTACTTTTTATCACTCCTCCTTGATATGTTGCAGTTAGCTAATGCTAACTTAATGTGTTTTTATAAGGATGCCAAGAGGCATCCCGACTGTACCATATGGTATTTGAAGTCTTCTTTCTGCTCCATTTGGTCTTTTTTGTACCGTTTGGACAATTTTTTGTTTGCGAGATTCATTTGTGATGGTCAGATCGTAGGAGACCAAAAAAGTCATTCAAATGGCTTGTTGCCTACTGTGCTGCTGTTTGCTTAGATATTCTCTTGGACAGACTCCTTTATATTTCCTGAAGGTCTTTGTAAAGTAGCTGGCATCATGGAAACCTACATTGTAGGCTACATCGATGATGGAGAATGAAGTAGTGGCAAATTGTTCACAGGCACATTCGATCCTGTATGCATTGAGATAGTCTATAGGTGGCCTTCCTGTCATCTGTTTGAAGAAGGTACAGAAATATTTGCTGTCCATGCCAGCCAATTCTGCCAAGGTGGCGAGTGTCAATTGATCACTGTAATTCTCTTCAATGAATTGAAGGACTTTCTTGAATTTTCCCAGTTTTCTTGCTGCAATTAATTTCGTCATTTTTTGTTCTGTATAGAATTTTTTCCTTATTATCAGCCCGAAGATTGTATAGAGGCTGCCTAAGGCTAGGAATTCATAGCCTTCCCTTCGGTGGGACATTGCTTGGAACAAAAGGTCTACGGAGTGTTGGAAATCTTCATCAATAGGCAATTCTGTCCATACCTGCCGTTCCTTGCTGAGGAATTCTCCTATCTTTGCAGTACAGGCATTTGTGTCTTTTTGCAGGAGCCGAAGGTCAAAGACCAGGCATTCATAGCAGCAACCGAGGGGATGTCCGCTATGTAAGCAGCCTCCAGGAACATACAATAATGTTCCTGGTTCAAGCATATGCTCGGTATTGTCTATGATTATTTTCAATTTGCCTGACAATACACGTATGAATTCGCTTTCCGGATGCCAATGGAGTATCATCCTGTAACGGGGATGCTCTTTTGTTAAAAAATAATATGCCATGGGAAATGCCAGTGTCCCATGTTGCCGTTGTTCCTTGTAAGACAAATAGCGCATTATGATTCCTTCTGGAAAATCTGAATATTATACTATTCTTTCCCAACTATACATCAAGATTGTGGGAAAAATAAAGAGTATCGTAAAATAAGATCGGAGGAATATGCTATGAATGAACAACGAATGATAGGGGGACATCCCACTATAGGTATCAGACCGATAATTGATGCTAGGATTGGGTTCCTCAATGTAAGAGGTTCCTTGGAGAAACAGACAATGCAGATGGCGCAGTCCGCTGCAGCCCTATTCAGGGATAACCTTAGGTATTCTGACGGGACAGCGGTAAAGGTTGTCATCAGTGATACGACAATCGGAAGAGTAGCTGAGGCTGCACGGTGTGCAGAGCAGTTCCGTAGGGAAGGTGTTTCCATTACCCTTTCTGTTACGCCTTGCTGGTGCTATGGTTCAGAGACAATGGACATGGATAAGCATACGATCAAAGGTGTATGGGGGCTCAATGCAACCGAACGTCCCGGTGCTGTCTATCTTGCCTGTGTACTTGCTGCGCATGCCCAGAAAGGCCTTCCGGCTTTCGGCATCTATGGCAAGGATGTACAGGAAGCTGATGATGCGACGATTCCTGATGATGTGAGGGAAAAACTGCTTCGATTCGGAAGAGCGGCAGTGGCAGCAGCTTCCATGCGCGGTGCTTCTTTCCTGCAGATAGGGTCCCAGTGCATGGGCATAGCAGGAAGTGCCATCAACCAGGATTTCTTTGAAGAATACTTGGGCATGAGAGTAGAATCTGTAGATGAGGTTGAGATCCTCCGTCGGATGAAAGAACACATCTATGATGAGAAGGAAGTTAAGCGGGCAATTGCCTGGGCATGGAAAAACTGTCCCATCGGATTCAACAAGAATCCAAAGGAAGTACAGCGCAGTGAGGCAGAAACGAAGGAAGAATTCGAATTCGTTGTCAAGATGGCTGTCATCGTCAAGGATTTGATGAACGGTAACCCGAATCTTCCCAAAGGGCGGGAAGAGGAAATGCTCGGCCATAATGCCATTGCTGCGGGATTCCAGGGACAACGTCAATGGACTGACCATTATCCTGATTGTGATTTCGGTGAAGCCATCCTCAATACGACCTTTGATTGGAACGGTACAAGGGAGCCTTATATACTTGCTACTGAAAATGATACGCTTAACGGTGTCAGCATGTTGTTCATGAAGTTGCTGACGCATAGGGCACAGATGTTCAGTGATGTGAGGACATACTGGAGTGAGGCTTCGGTCCGCAAGGCCACCGGCTACCAGCTGGAAGGGAAAGCCAAGGAAAACGGTGGATTCCTGCATCTGATCAATTCCGGAGCAACTGCCCTTGATGCCTGCGGACTATGTACCGACGAGAAAGGTGAGCCGGTGATGAAACGATGGTATGAGGTGACCGAAGAAGACCAGAAGAAGATGCTTGGCGCAACGACTTGGTGTGAGGCGGACAACGGCTACTTCCGTGGAGGTGGTTTTTCATCCAGGTTCCTTACCGAAGCGCAGATGCCTGCGACGATGATCAGGCTCAATTTGATCAAGGGACTGGGACCTGTGCTGCAGATTGCCGAAGGATGGACCGTAAAGTTGCCCAGGGAAGTCAGTGAATCCCTGTGGAAGCGTACAGACTATACATGGCCGTGTACATGGTTTACACCTCGCTGTGATGGCAAGGACGGTCCGTTCAAGAGTGCCTATGACGTAATGAACAATTGGGGTGCCAACCATGGAGCTATAAGCTATGGGCACATCGGTGCTGATCTCATAACCCTTTGCTCAATACTGCGTATTCCTGTCTGTATGCATAATGTTCCACAGGAGGATATCTTCCGTCCTGCCTGTTGGAATGCCTTTGGTATGGACAAGGAAGGCCAGGACTACAGGGCGTGCTTGAATTATGGCCCTTTATATAAATAAATAAGAATATATCGATTGAATAAAACTGACGGAATCATATACAATGTGATTCCGTCAGTTGTTTTTTGGAGTTTTCATTTTACTGTTGCAGTATCTTGCTTTTTTTTGTTTGGAAGTTTGTTTCGGGAGTACTTTTCTATTCCATTTCTTATTTTTCTGACAACAATCTGATTAAATTATATAAAATTTACTAAAATTGGAATTTGTTAATATGTCTATTAGTGGCCATATAAAAATGTAATTGCATAAATTTGTCAGATTTTTAGGATAAAAATCATTTTTAATTATATAAAATTTAAATTTTATAATAAAAATCAAAAAAAAATTGACATAATACGATTTCGGGTATAATCTACTTCTAGAAATAGTTCTAAGTCAAAAGGGAGCATTCCAATGAAAAAACATTTTCTCGCGGTAATAGCGGCAGGCCTTATGCTTATGCCTCTATTTGCAAATGGTGAAGGAGAACAATCTGCAAAAGCGTCTTCTTCGGACAAGTGGCCATCACAGACAATTGATATTGTAGTTCCGTTCTCTGCAGGGGGAAATTCTGATTACAATACTCGTACGATAGCCAAGTATCTGAAAGATGAATTGGGACAGTCCATCGTCGTTTCAAATGTCAGTGGCAGTGGTGGCACGATTGGAGCTTCGCAGGTACTGCATGCAAAGTCTGATGGATATACCATCCTTTGCACACAGCTTTCAATGAACATGGCACAGGTTACCGGCATGGTGGATTATGGGTTTGCTGATTTCGGCGGCGGATGTGTATTCTCAAGAAGTGCCGATGAAGTACTGGTAGTCCGTGGTGATTCAAAGTGGAACACCTTCGATGATTTTGTTGCTGATGCAAAAGCCAATCCTGGCAAGCTTAAACTTGCTGCCAATACAGGTGCTTCAACACAGTGGATTGCAGTCGCAATGCTGAATGCAGGTATTCCTCTCAATGTTGTAAGTTCCGGCGGGTCAGGAGAAAGGCTGCAGTTGGTTCTCGGCAAGCATGTTGATATGGTTCCTCTTCCGTTGACGATGGTATCAGATTATGTTGCCAAAGGTGAATTGAAGATCCTTGCAACTGATAGCCCGAAACGTGGAGAGCTGATTCCTGATGTCCCGACATTGCAGGAAAAGGGTGTGGCCTGTGCTTACTACTATGATAATACCTTCCTGTTCCCCAAGGGGACTGACCAGGCTATCGTTGATAAGTTCTCCAAGGCTTGTGAGAAGGTCATTACAACAAACGAAGCTTATCGCAAGGAAATAGCTGCCTACAAGCAGGTTCCGACTTATATGGATCCTTCGGCAACTGCTGAGAGCTATAAGACTCAATTGGCTTCATTGATGAAAATCAAAGATCAGCTTATTGGTAAATAAGCAGAACATCTATAGCGGTCGTGCTTTTCTGAGTTGACCGCTGTAGTTGTCTGTTTTGGATTACAGCTTTTTGGATGTGTATAGATCTGGAAAGCTGTAATTTTCTATCAGAGGAATTTACGGGTTGGATGTATTTTATATTTGTTTATTATATTTTCAACTAGTATTTTAAAAAACACTATTTATATTATTAAAAATCAAAAAAAAGTTGACATATTGATGTTTTGAAGTTACGCTGTATTGAAAGCAAATGGTCATCATGTAATTGTGTCAATATCTATATTTTGTTTTGCATTTCTGTATCATTTGGGAGTATTTGCTCAAATGAGGAACTAGTAGGAAGAATTGATTTCAATCTACCTGCTGCAAGTGGCATTTTGTCTAGGATAAAAAGAAAACTAAATTGGTGTGGGCAGTCACAGTCACTATCAGAGACTGTAAGCATTCAATGGGAGATATGTGTATGAAGGGAAAATATAAAGGGTTGGCAGTAGGGATCATCTTTTTGGTCGTTTCTTTGCTATACATTATCGGTGCAATAAACATAAGGACATTTACACCATTTGGCCATACCGGATTGAATTCAAAGTCAATTCCCCAGACCTTGGGAATATGTATGGCAGTTTTAAGCATTGTAAAGATTGTCAAGGAAGTGAAACTTTTATCCGTATCTACGGTTCCTGACGATGGGAAAAAGAGTGTGGAATATGTTACGCTCTTTGGAAAAAAGGTTCCGAAAATTGCCTATGCTCTTGTCCTGACGGTAGGGCTTATTGCACTTTATATAATTTTTTATCGTCCCATAGGATTCCTTTTATCCTCTATTCTTTTTTTGGTTGCGTTGACATTATTCCTTTGTCCTGTAGAAAAAAGAACTAAAAAGTTGATTTTGTTTGTCATTGTTTTTTCAATCTTATTTTCATGGTTGGTCTATTTTATATTCACAACATATTTCTCAATGGTTCTGCCCAAGGGCATACTTTTCTAGGGGGTAACATAAAATGTTGACAGCTGGTTTAATATCGATTCTGTCGAATCCGATGTGCATAGTGGTCATATTCGTCGGAGTCGTAATGGGCATCATTTTTGGTGCTATTCCCGGATTGACTTGTGTTGCCTGCCTTTCCATGTTCCTGCCTGTGACCTATGTTATGTCTGATGTTATGGGCCTGTCCATGTTGACTGGTATTTATATTGGAGCTACTTCCGGTGGCTTGGTTTCAGCTATTCTGCTTAACATCCCCGGAACTCCTTCTTCCATAGCAACTTGTTTTGACGGGCGTCCGATGGCAATGAAAGGTGAAGCAGGTAAGGCTTTGGGAACTGGAGTACTCAGTTCACTTATAGGTACAATTATCGGTGTCATGGCAATGATTCTCATTGCACCGACTCTGGCCAAGCTTACCATTCAATTCGGACCTTGGGAGTATTTTGCAGTAACGGTCCTTGCTTTGACACTCATAGCTTCCCTTTGTGGTGACTCAGTCCTTGTCGGTGTAATAAGTGCATTGCTGGGAATGATGTTTGCTACAGTAGGATTGGCTCCGATTGACAGTGCTCATCGTTTTACTTTCGGTTCTTTGAATTTGACGTCAGGTTTTAGCCTTTTGCCTGTATTGGTCGGATTATATGCAATCAGTGAGGTGATGAAGGCTGCAATCAAAAGAGCAGAAAAAGCTGATATTGTCTCTGATTTCAAGATCAAGGGTTTCGGATTATCCTTGAAAGAGGCAAAGAGCCAGCTCGGCAACTGGATTCGTTCCAGTTTGATCGGATTGGGCGTCGGAATCCTACCGGGCATCGGTGGTTCTTCGGCAAATATCATTGCTTATTCAGTAGCAAAGAACAGTTCCAAGCATCCTGAGAAATATGGTACTGGTATCATTGACGGTGTTTGTGCAACTGAAAGTTCAAATAATGCCAGCATCGGAGGAGCCATGATTCCTCTCCTTACCCTAGGTATTCCAGGTGATGGCTCTACTGCTATTCTCCTTGGTGGATTCATGTTGCATGGCCTGACACCGGGACCTATGCTATTCCAGACAGATGGTGCGACCATGTATGGCATCTTTGCTTCAATGATATTGGCAGCAATCATGATGGCTGTGGTTATGTATTTCGGTATGAGAGGGTTTGTAAAAATCCTCAAGGTTCCTCCTTATTTACTTTACCCGGTTATTGTCGTGCTTTGTTTTGTCGGTGCATTTGCAATCAACAATAGAGTATTTGATGTGCTCTGCCTGTTGTTATTCGGTGTGCTTGGCTTTGCAATGAGAAGCTTGGATGTACCACTGCCACCGTTTATCCTTGGGTTTATTTTGGAAAATGCATTTGAGACCAATCTGCGCAGAGGATTGCAGTATGCAAATGGTAATTTCTTTGAGATTTTCCAAAGACCAATTGCTGTCGGATTGCTGGCATTTTCCATTATATTCCTTGTTGTAACCTTGGTTCGTGGAAATAAAAAGAAAGCAAAGGCATGTACGGTCGAAACCGGTTGTGATGCTTGTTAATGGTAATAAGATTTAGAGAGAGGAAGAAAAAATGTTCAATACTCCAAAAGTAACTGATATGAAGGTAATTCCCGTTGCTGGATATGACAGTATGCTACTGTCTCTCAGTGGGGCACATTATCCATATTTTACAAGAAACATCGTAATTTTGACTGATGACAGCGGTCATACCGGAATCGGCGAAGTACACGGTGGAAAGAGAATCACCCAAAGTCTTCAGGCCTGTGTGCCTGAAGTGGTTGGCAAACCGATCGGAGCCTATAGGAATATCATCAGCAAGCTGCGAAGGATACACGACTGTGGTTGCAAGGACAGCGATGGATTGCAGAATTTGGATTTGTGCAAACTTGCTGATGTCGTACACTTTGAAACAGCTATTGAATGTGCTCTCTTGGACTTGATGGGGCAGTTCATGGATGTCCCCGTATGTGAACTTCTGGGTGATGGCAAACAAAGAGATGATGTAGTCGTATTGGGATATCTTTTCTATCAGGCAGATTCCAAGAAAACTGATTTGCCATATATCCATGAGAAAAAATGCGGAAATCCTTGGTTTGATGTCAGAAGAAATACGTATATGACCAGTGACTCGATAGTAGAACAAGCCCAGGCCTTGCAAGAATACTATGGTTTCAAGGATTTTAAGCTGAAGGGTGGAGTTTTTTCTGGTGAAGAAGAAATGGAAGCTGTCGAAAAATTGGCCAAGACTTTTCCCGATGCAAGAATCAATATCGATCCCAATGGGGCTTGGAAGCTGGAACAGGCAATTGATCTCTGTAAGGGCAGTTCGCTTACCTATGCTGAAGATCCCTGCGGTACTGAATGCGGCTATTCAGGCAGAGAAACAATGGCAGAATTCAAGGAAGCGACAGGAATTCCGACGGCTACCAATATGATTGCTACGGATTGGAGACAATTCAAGCATGCAATTGTAGAAAAGTCAGTTGATATCGTACTTGCAGATCCTCATTTCTGGCTGATGTCCGGTTCTGTCAGGATTGCACAGGTTCTGAACGATTGGAAGCTTACCTGGGGATGCCATTCCAACAATCATTTTGATGTTTCCTTGGCAATATTTGCCCAGTGTGCCGCTGCCTGTCCTGGTAACATCACAGCTATGGATACACACTGGATTTGGCAGGATGGACAGTACCTGACTAAAAATCCGTATCAGATAAAAGAAGGTAAGATCCATATTCCTGATGCTCCTGGTCTTGGACTTGATATAGACATGGATGCAATCATGAAGGCGAATGAACTGTATGAAAGTCTGTCATTTGCAGATCGGAATGATGCCTTGGGTATGCAATATCTTATACCTGGTTGGAAATTTGATTCCAAGCTGCCTTGCCTCGTGCGATAAGGATATATCCTTTTTGGCCTGACAAACAATTTCTTTGATTGGTTGGTGAGATAAGGGCAAGTGTATTGGTTTTTTAATAAAATATAATAGAATTATAAATATATGATTTTTTATATTATTATATAAAGTATTAAGATAATAAACTGGAAATTAACTTGATAATTCAAAATAAATTTTAAGTTGTTACCCAGTATGTATTGGTTGTGACTGAAGGAAGGAGTGCATGATGTCACCAAAAGTTATTGATATGCAGGTTTATCCCGTTGCGGGGCACGATTCAATGTTGTTGAATCTCAGTGGTGCCCATGGCCCATTCTTTACCCGTAATGTGGTGATTCTGACAGATGATGCCGGACACACCGGAGTAGGTGAGGTTCCTGGTGGACAAAAAATCACGAAAGCTTTGGAAGAAGCCAAGAGCCTTATCGTTGGGTCGGCAATCGGTGACTATAAGAATACGCTGCTGAAGGTCAAGGACTCAATTCAGAGTGAGAATGATGTAAGGGGTGACCAGACCTATGACCTTCGTACCGGAGTACATGTACTTACGGCAGTGGAAGCTCCCTTGCTGGATTTGCTGGGCCAGTATCTTGGTGTACCTGTAGCATCCCTTTTAGGTGATGGCATGGTAAGAAGAAAGGTAAAAGTACTTGGCTACCTCTTTTTTGTAGGGGACAGGAACAAGACTGATCTTCCATATTGCAATGAACAGGACAGCGATGTCGAATGGTATAGGCTTCGAAGGGAAGAAGCCATGACTCCTGAGAAAATCGTGGCACTGGCGAAAGCAAGCAAGAGTCTCTATGGGTTCAAGGATTTCAAGCTCAAGGGTGGTGTCCTCAAAGGTGAGGAAGAGATGGAATGCATCATTGCCCTGAAGAAGGAATTTCCTGATGCACGTATTACTCTTGATCCGAATGGTGGTTGGTTACTTAAGGATGCCATAAGGCTCTGCAAGGATAAACATGGAATTCTTACGTATTGCGAAGATCCTTGTGGTGCTGAGGAAGGATATTCCGGACGTGAAATCATGGCTGAATTCCGCAGGGCAACAGGATTGCCTACGGCAACGAACATGATTGATACCGATTGGAGACAGATGCAGCATGCCATAGCGCAGAATGCAGTGGATATTCCTTTGGCAGATCCGCATTTCTGGACTATGGAAGGTTCTGTAAGGGTTGCTCAGCTCTGCAATGATTTTGGGCTTACCTGGGGCTGCCATTCAAATAATCATTTTGATATTTCCTTGGCGATGATTGCCCATTGTGGAGCTGCAGCTCCTGGGAATCCGACTGCACTGGATACCCATTGGATCTGGCAGGAAGGCGAGGAAAGACTTACCAAAGAACCTCCTCGGATTGAAAATGGTTGTCTGACGATTACCGACAAACCGGGACTTGGAATTGACGTTGATATGGATAGGATTATTGCAGCAAACGACCTTTATAAGAAACATTGCCTTGGGGCAAGAAATGATGCTGCAGCAATGCAATATCTGGTACCAGGATGGAAATTTAATGCAAAGCGTCCATGCTTGGTACGTTGAAAATAGCCAAAAAATCTAAATTTTAAGGAGAAACAACATGAAGATTGGATTCATTGGACTTGGTATCATGGGCAAACCCATGGTAAAGAACCTGCTGAAGGCAGGCTATGAAGTTGTCGTATATGACATCATAAAAGAAAATGTTGACCAGATGATTGCTGCCGGAGCTTCTTCCGGCAAGAGTGCCGCCGAGATAGCAGCCAGTTGTCCTGTAGTCATCACCATGTTGCCGAATTCACCTCATGTGAAGACCGTAGTCTTGGGCAAGGACGGCGTTCTGGAAGGTGCAAAGCCCGGCCTCAAGTATATTGACATGAGTTCCATTGCTCCTCTGGCAAGCCAGGAAGTTGGGAAGGCCTGTGCGGCAAAGGGCGTGCGCATGCTTGATGCTCCTGTTTCCGGCGGAGAGCCGAAGGCAATAGACGGGACCATGTCGATCATGGTCGGCGGTGACAAGGACCTGTTCGAGGAAGTCAAGCCGATCTTCGAGGTACTGGGCGGGTCATACGTGCTCTGTGGCTCGATCGGGGCCGGCAATACGACAAAGCTTGCAAACCAGATGATCGTTGCAGGCAATATTGCAATCCTGGCCGAAGCCCTTACCTTGGCCAAGAAGGCTGGTGTTGATCCCCAGACTGTGTTCGAAGCCATCAGAGGTGGCCTTGCCGGTTCGACTGTGATGAATGCAAAGGCACCCATGATGATTGCAGGGGATTTCAAGCCTGGCTTCAAGATTGACCTGCACATCAAGGACCTGAACAATGCCATTGAGACCGGACATGGTATCGGTTCCCCCATGCCGCTGACCGTTGAGGTACAGGAGATGCTTGAGAACCTTCACTTTGAGGGCAAGGGCCAGCATGACCACAGCGGTTTGGCTGAGTACTATGCGAAAGTATCCGGTACAAAAATCGGCAAGTAAGGAATGAATACAATGGACACGGATTTCTTCAAAGGTATCATCGTACCGATCTTGACTCCAATGACTGATGACGAGCGTATTGATGCTGAAAGGTTGTGCAGGCAGGTAGACTTTGTTATTGATGGCGGAGTCTCCGGTATCCTGCTGTTTGGCAGCAACGGAGAATTCTACGTCATGGAGGAAAGCGAGATTGAGCAGTCTCTTGGACTCGTTGTAGAACATGTAGCGGGACGTGTACCCGTATACATGGGAATCGGAGCAATCAGGACGAGCAAATGCGTAAGGCTGGCAAAGATGGCGCAAGGGTATGGAGTGAATGGCATTTCTGTCCTTCAGCCCATGTTCCTGAAGCCTTCTGAAGATGAGCTGCGAACACATTTTGCAACTATTGCTGAAGCCGTGTCCGACCTGCCTGTATTGCTGTATAACAATCCTGGCAGGACTGGTTACGGCATAAGCCAGGACTGTGTGGAATATCTGGCACATCACCAGAAAAACATCATAGGCATGAAGGACAGCAGCGGTAATCTGACAGAAACCATTGAGTTCATCCGCAGGAACCATGATGTGAATTTCAAGGTCATGTGCGGAAAAGACACTTTGATTTATTCAGGTCTTAGTGCTGGATGTGTAGGGGCAGTTTGCTGTACTGCAAATTTTCTTCCCAAGCTTGTCTGTTCCATCTATGATAAGTTCATGGCTGGAGATTCAAAGGGCTCCTTGGATGCCCAATGGAAATTGAATCCGATTCGTCTGCAGATGGATAAGAGCAGTTTCCCTGTTGCAACAAAGGACTATGCGAATCTTCTTGGTCTTGATGTGGGTGCACCTATATTGCCATGTAAACCTTCGACTTCCGCTCAGATGGATGGGTTGCGGCAGCAGCTGTGTAAGAGTGGTTACTTAGAATAACAGTCCATCATTTGTCTTTGATAGGCAAAGAAACTTCTTTGCAGGTCTTTTCCTGCAAAGAAGTTTTGAGTATATGGGACTGTGAGAAATTTGAGACGGTACTGTAAGGAATTGCAAAAAATCTGCAAAGGCATAGATATGTTTTTGTAGTTAATAGATAAAAAAATACCTTTTTAAAATTTTGTTATATATGACAGTACTATGAATCAAATATTGAAATTTAGATGCTTTATTTGTAATAACTTATTATAACTTTTATGAATTTTTGGATTAATTTGAATATTAATTAAATAGTATTGTCTAATTATTAATTTTAATATAATAATTTTATAAAAAATTTGACAGTATTATAAATTGGTGTATATAATCGAGTATATTTATAAATAGTTCATATTAAGGGAGGAATATGTGAAAATTCTGACGTGGCTTGACAAGCATATAGAATTGATTTTTCTAACTTGCTTTTTAATTATCATTACTTGCTTGACAACTATTAATATCGTTTTGCGTTATGTTTTTGACAGTGGAATTATTTGGAGTACTGAAATTTGCAAATACTGTTTGATTTATTCTGGCTTTTTCAGTATTGGATGGTGGCTCCGTTGGGATAAAAGCATTTTAGTTAATGTTGTAACTCAAAAATTACCTCAAAACTTTCAGTATATCTTTGAAATTGTTGCCAAAATAATAACGATTTATTTTTTGGCAATCTGCACCCGTGGTGCTATCAACGTACTCAAATCAGTCATAGCCAGTGGCGAAGTAAGCGGGACGCTTCAAATTTCCTTGGGATATCTTTACATGGCTCCTCTTATAGGCTTTTCCTGGGCTTTGTTTAGATCTGTTCAAAATTTCATTCTGACAATAAAAAAGAGAGTTGCCATATGTCAATAGGGATTTTTTTTCTGATTTTTTTTGTATTATTATTTATAGGAACTCCATTTGGGACTATTTTTGGTGGCTTGTCCGTTCTGCCGAGTATATTTGACCCTTCTTTTCCCTATACGGTAGAAGCTGCAATCAGAAGTATGGTCGGTGGCTTGGATAGCTTCACGTTGCTTGCTGTGCCTTTGTTTATGTTGTCAGGGTACATAATGGCAAAGGGTGGTATTTCTAAAAAGTTGTTTAACTTTTTTGCATACTTCATTGGTAATAAGACAGGTGGTCTTCCTTGTGCTGCGATTCTTACCTGCATGTTCTATGGAGCTATTTCAGGTTCTTCTCCTGCTACCGTGTCGGCAGTAGGGGCTATGACAATTCCTTTCTTGCTCAACCTTGGTTATGATGAAGTATTTGTCACCGCAATAGTCACTGTAGCCGGTGGGTTAGGTGTAATTATTCCCCCCAGTATTTCGTACATTGTTTTTGCCTCGGTTACGGGTACTTCTCCTGCAGCTTTGTTCTTGGCAGGTATCATTCCTGGCATTCTTGTTACCCTGTGCTTGATGTTTTGTGCAATCCTTTATTGCAAAAGACATGGAGAAGACAAGGTAAAACTACAGCAAAATTATCAAGAATTGCATACCAGCGGTTTTTGGGTCGTTTTTAAAGATAGCTTTTTTGCCTTGATGTGTCCAATAATTATTCTTGGTAGTATCTATGGTGGATTGGCTTCTCCTACCGAAGCAGCAACGATTTCAATTGTATATGCATTGATACTGTGCCTTTTTGTATACCGAACCATAAAATTCAAAGACTTGTGGAATGTGTTTTCTGAGGGTGTAAAATCTTACATAACAATACTTTTTATCATTGCTGCTGCAACCGCTTTTGGCCGTGTGCTGACAATGCTTAGGTTCCCACAGACAATAAGTGAAATGATCCTGGGTAATATCAGCAACAAAGTTGCGATTTTGCTGATCATGAACGTAATCCTTCTTGTCTTTGGTATGATTATGGACAATATTCCCAATATAATGGTTCTGACTCCTATCCTATTTCCTATTGCAACTGCCATTGGAGTAAATCCGATTCATTTTGGCATTATCATGACCATGAACCTTGCAATCGGAATGGTCACTCCTCCGATGGGGATAAACCTTTTTATTGCAAACAGCATGACAAATATCCCAATTGCTTCAATTGCAAAAAAGACAGTACCTTTTCTGATTTCGTTCCTATTTGCATTGATGATAGTTACCTTTGTTCCTCAAGTGAGTTTAGCGCTCATTAAATAATAAGGAGAAAAAAATGAAAAAATCATTGATTATTTGTTCTTTGATAGCAGCTCTAATTTTTTCTGGCTGTTCAAAGAACACATCCTCGTCAAAAACAACAGCGACTCCGTCAGCGACTACGGCACAGGCCAGTAGTGACTCCTCTTCGAAAAAGCCGACTTATACATGGACAGTCGCGATGAACGTCAGTGAAGCAACACTGAACTATAAGATGATGGCAAAATTCAAAGAATTGATTGAATCGAAGAGCAATGGCGCAATCAAGGTTAATTTGTATGCAAACGGACAACTTGGCAATGATACGGAACAAATGCAAGGCTTGATAGATGGATCTGTTGATTTTACTACTACTATAACCAGTGGTTTGACTTCATTCGTCAAGGAATACGGTGTATTTGACTTGCCTAACTTGTTCCCGGATCTTACAACTATGCGAAAAGTTCTAGATACGAAATCGGTTCTGGATGAGTTGAATACTTATTCAACGGCTAAGAATGTCAGGCTGATGGGTCTTGCTGATGCAGGATTCAGGGAAACTACATCAAACAAGCCAATTCATAGTTTGGATGACATTGCCGGATTGAAAATCCGTGTAATTCAGAATCCGTATCATATTGCTTACTGGAAAGCCTTAGGTGCAAATCCATTGGCAATGGATTTTAGTGAAGTGTATATCGGACTACAGCAAAAGACCATAGAAGCTGAAGAAAACCCATATATGAACATTGTTGCAAACAAATTCTACGAAGTGCAGAAATATATCGTAGAAACGGATCATCTTGGTCATATAATTGTGTTCTTGATGAATAACAACCTTTACAACGGACTTTCTGATGAAAATAAAAAACTTGTTAACGAATGTGCTGAAGAAGCTGTGGTTTATACAAGAGGTCTTGCAGATGAGAGTATCGCTGGATATAAGAAAACAGTTGAGGACTATGGTACTACAATCATTACCCTTGATCCTTCAGTAAAAGCAGCAATGCAGGATAAGGCTTCAGGTGTGTATGATGATGTTCGAAAGGCCATTGGAGACAAACTTGTCGATACTATGTTGACTCAGGTAAAACAAGCAAAAGAAAATAACTAAGAAAACAACCTGTTCATCTGTTACAGATGAACAGGTTGACTAGGAGGAATCAGATACATGCAGAAAATTTTGATAGCAAATGGTCAAATTTATGATCCTTTCCATCAACATATGTTAAAAAAGGATATTGCAATTTCCGGTAGTAAAATCGTTTCATCATCCGGTTTCCTGCCAGATACCATAATCAACGCTTCTGATTGTCTCGTTACTCCTGGTCTGATTGATTTTCACTTGCATTGTCTGGAATCCGTTTCGGATATTGCAGTTCCTGCTGATATGGCGTGCTTGCCTAACGGTATTACAACGTGTATTGATGCAGGTACTGCAGGTTGCTCGTTGATTGAGCAAGGTTTCAAAAATGATGCACAGAAAGCAAAGACTACAGTTCTTGCTTTGATTCATACGGCTCCGCAAGGAATGGTTTCAGCTAATATTCCTGAAGATCAAGATCCTACAAAATGGGATATCGAAAAACTTGAATCTTTGGTAGGAGCATATCCTGATTTCATCGTTGGGTTGAAAACCAGGATGTCAGATTTTCTTTTAGCACCTTTTCATCTGAAGATGGAGGCATTGCGGAAAACGCTTGAGTTAGGTGATAAGCTTAAATGTAAAGTAGTCGTACATGTCAATAATCCAGGATTACCAGTAGGTGAGATTGCTGATATGCTCAGACCTGGTGATGTTTTTTGCCATGTATATGCTGGTACAAGAGAAAACATACTTACAAAGAATGGTTGTATTGATGAGCGAATATTGAAAGCCCGGGAAAGGGGCGTGCTTTTTGATGCTTGCAATGGAAGGAAAAACTTTTTGACGCAGGTGGCACAGACTGCTATTGAACAGAATTTTTTACCAGATTTTATCAGCAGCGATAACAATATCAGTACATACAATATGTTGCCATTGGTTTCACTCCCATGGACATTAAGCAAGTATTTAGCTTTAGGACTTTCCATTCCTCAAGTGTTTGACAGGGCAATTCTTTCGCCCTCAAGATGGCTCAATAAACCAAGATTGGCAACTTTGGAGGAAGGGACTGTTGCGGATATTGCACTGTGGAAAATCAAAGAAAAAAAAGTTGAATTTCCTGATTATATGAATGGGAAAATATTTGGATCAAAATTGATTGTCCCACATGCTACAATAAAGAATGGGGCTATTTGCTTCTCAAGCCCAGAAATAAATTTTACTCTCCAGTGAAATGACAAGACTTTATTGTAGGTAGCAAGGTATCTGCAATTTTTACAATTAATCAGGCAATGTACCTTTATGCTAAAATGCCTCATACTACACATAGACGTTGAAATATGAAGCAGACTGCACGGAATACCATTATATAAAGGACAATGATTTTTCATACAATGGCATAAGCCACATTTCCTGTGGATGACTATTTGATTTTACAAATCCTTGAATAATACTGGAAAAAAATTTGTATTGTCTTTGTTTTATGTATTTATCCATAATGGTTGTCTTGATAAAAACTATTTGATTATTGTTTTATTAGGTGCTAAAATTATCTATAGTTATTATAGTTTTATTGATGAATTCTAAA
>JAKVOU010000003.1 GCA_022482625.1 Spirochaetia bacterium
ACTACAATCCTAGGTTCGGAGCCTCTTTTTACGAAGGGAAATGGAATGAAGGTTTTGACCATGCTACGGCCTTGTCAAAGATTCAATGCCCGACTGTGTTGATACAAGCTAATTTTGATTATCTCGAGGATGGTACACTGGATGGTGCAATGTCCAAAGAGGAAGCCGAACGTGCAGTTTCCTTGATCAAGGACTGCACTTATGTAAAGGTAGATTCCGGTCATGTGACGAACATGGAAGTACCTGATCAGTTTGTCAGGATCATTGAAAAAGCTTTCTTGGGCATCTGATGATCTACATTGGTTTATTGCCGTAGGGCAGCAGATAGGATAGGATGATGGAAAAAATCAATTTGGACAGACAATGGATAGCATACTGGAAGATCAATCAATCATAAGGGGCTTCGGGATTCTTTACCGGACCTTTGTCAAATATATGTCAAAATCAATAGGGACAGAAGATATTTCATTTTCTGATAGTATTTTTCTTGTCAATATAGGTGAGAAAGAGGGAACGAGCCAGGATGAAATAGCAACTGCCCTGGCAATAGACAAGGCAGCTGTTGCCCGTTCGGTCAAGAACCTTACGCAAAGGGGATATGTCTTGGCCAGGCAATCTCCATATGATAAACGTGCAAAGGAGCTTTACTTGTCGAGAAAGGGGAATGATTTATTTCATGACGTGATGAAATTGCATGAGACATGGCTGAAATCAGTTCTTGCGGGGTCAAGTCCTGGAGAAATCCATGATTTTGCACAAATGATTGACGATATCAGTACCCGTGCCAAAGATACTGTATTGAAGTAGTTGACAAAGACAATGTTTCTTAGGCATTGCATGCCTATTTCCTTTTGTATAAGCTACAGTTCTATGAGCAATCCTTGGAATGAAGTGCCGCTTGACGTGTACGAAAACCATATGGGGCTGTCTAGTGTGGGTCAATTGCAGATGCTTGCATCGGCAATGAAGGAACAGTTCTGCTGTTGCTGCAAGGGTTCAGTTGCCATATTCGGCATTGCCGGGGGCAATGGTTTGGAACAGATTCCCTTGGACAGATTTTCGGCAATCTATGGTATCGATGTGAATCCGGAATATCTGGAATACTGTGGCAAAAGGTATGAAGCCAAGTTCGGGGGAAGATTGCATCTTATCCATGCAGACCTTTCTGATCCTTCAGTGGAATTACCGGCTGCCGATGCTGTCATCGCAGATCTTTTTGTCGAGTATGTAGGTGAGGATAGTTTTGCTATGAGAATCGACCATATGAAGCCATCTTTTGTTTCCTGTGTCTTCCAGAAGAACGAGACGTGTGGTTTTGTCTCTGTAAGCCCATATACGAAAGCCTTTGATCCTATTGAATCCATCTGTCATAATGTTGAGGGTACTCGCCTAGACCAGCTCATGCAAGAAGTTGGCTACAGACGTAGCAGCCTCAAGACCTATTTGCTTCCGAACGGCAAGCACTTTGTCCGGATGGATTGGTTACGTATGTAGCAGGAAGAAACTGCTACACTTTTTCCATTGTCATGAAATGGACGTGCTTACAAGCCCTGTAGGGGGTAATATTGAACCAATTTCTGATTTGTATGAAATTAGAGATGAAAATCACTTTTTGTAGTGTGCTAATATTTAAAGTACAAAATATTGTGTAGATGAATATGGACAGATTTAAGAATAATAGTTAAACTATGTAGATAAATGACATGGTTTTGGGGTATTTTATGATTTTATCATATGGTGGTAAAAATTGCTGGTCATACAAAGAGTGGCTTGAAGTTGATTTCACTGTAAACAAAAAATACGTTCCAGAGTCTTATTGTTTTCCTAAGACAAGGATTCTTCCTTTCCTGTGCTTTGAGGGTAGTAATGCCTCAGGAAAGACTTGTGCATTAAAAGTTTTGGCTTTTATCTTTTATTTTTGTAAACAATCATTTGGGCTGGAGCCAGAATCAGGTATTCCGTATGATACTTTCTTTAATAACAACGAAAAGTCTCAATTCTTTCTTCTCTTTAACCTGAATGATACAGATGAGGCTGAAAATATCTATGAATATACTGTAACACTTGATAAAAATAGAGTTCATTCAGAAACTTTGAAAGTAAAGCAAGGTAAAGAGCGAAAGAAGATTATTGTAAAAAGAAACTTGAATAAGGTAAATGATGGTTATTTTAATTCAAGTAAAGAGATTATTTATAGAAATAATGTTTCTTTCTTTTCCACTTTATTCCAATATGATGTACCGAAAAGTAAAAAATTCTTTGATTTCTTTTCAACTTGTTATTCAAATGTTACTTATTATGGGAAATCTTTCGGTGAACCATTTGATACTGACCAATTTTATTATAATAATGGCTCAATCACTTTTCTTGTGTGATTTTAAATTAACATTTACTAAATAGTGTTTTCTAAAAGGTTGTAAAAAAAGGGCAACATCTTTATGTTGTAGTTACCACACATTAAACATAAGAGAGTTGCCCTAAATGAAATATATCAAATTACCATCAAGATTGGTAGGCTTTAACAATCAAACTACGGAAATCGTAAATACAGTATCAAATAAAGAGATGTATCTTCTTCATGGGACTCTAAAAAAAGATAAAAAGCCTTGTATTTGTCCTTATTGTCATAAGAAAATGCATGTTAATAATAAATATGAAGTCAATTTAAAGCATCTTTGTTTCGGAAGCAGATTAAGTACTATTAGATTTTCTAAGATTCGATATAGATGCCCTGAATGCAGCTATACACAGATGCAGGAAGTCCCTTTCCAAGCAAAAGGGCACAGGATTAGTTGTGAGCTCTGCCAATACACTAGAGATCTATTAGCTTATGGCTTTACCAATAAAGAAATAGCAGAACTTACTGGCCTTGGAAAGAATACTGTTAAAGATATTGATTTACAACGATTGAAAGAAAAATATACTATAGATGATAAAACTCTCATCAAACCAGAAAGGCAAGCAAGGTTCCTTGGAATCGATGAATTTAAGCTACATAATGGTCATAAATATGCGGTAGTAATTATTGATATGGAAACAGGTCATATCCTCTGGTTAGCGCATGGCAAGAAGAAAGCAACTGTATATGCATTTATAGACCATGTAGGTCTTGATTGGATGGATGGAGTTGAAGCTATAGCATGCGACATGAACAGTGACTTTGAAGAAGCTTTTGAGCATCGTTGCCCTCATATACAACCTATATTCGATTTCTTTCATATTAAAAAAAATTTGAATGATAAAGTTGTAGGAGAAGTTAGAAAGGATGAATTTCGAAGGTTAATTGCAGAGGGAGATAACAAGGCTGCAGCTTCTCTTAAGAAGAGCAGATATATTCTTACATCTTCTGTGCAAACTCTTCAAAAGAAAGACAAAGAAGCAGAAGATGGGAAAGTAATATCAAAAGGCAGCACGCTCTTTCATAAAGGAGAAGTTGTTAGAAAATCTGGTTATGTTGATAGATACGAAGAATTAATTAAACAAAACAAACTTCTCTTTACTCTAGATATAATTAAAGAAAAGCTCTCAGATGCATATAAGATGACAGATGAAGCTAAAATGGCAAACGAAATATCTGAGATTATGGATATTTGTAGCAATACCAAAAATAAACATTTTCTTTGGTTTTATCGGCTTCTAGATAATCACTTTGAAGGTATAATAGCTCATGCTACATATAATATATCTGCAGGTAAGATAGAAGGAATTAACAACAAAATTAAGACGGCCAGGCGCAAGGCTTTTGGCTATTCTGATGATGAATATTTCTTTCTAAAGCTCTTTGATGCAAGTAGGAAAAGTTATGTGAGAAATCAAGTGTCACATAAAATCCTTAAAAACCCACAAACTTTATGATTGAGCCGAATTTATTCTGGTTTGCTTGTAGAATTTAGACATTATTGGATTTATGTCTGAATAAAACGATTAACTATTTTCATAGTAATTGTTGAAAATTTTCCAAGGGAATATAATCAGTATATTTGCATACCATAGTATATAGGAGGTAAACAAATGAAAAAGTTTGTAACGTTATTTGCTGTTACTTTTGTTTGTCTGACTGCAATATTCGCTTCTGTACCTACTTATGAGGCAAGTGCTTATGGGGGATATGGGTATAATCGAATTGGAGAGAAGGGTACATATACAAATTCAAATTTAGGATATTCTAGTTCTACAAAAACTCAGGATATCCAGAAGGGGCTGTTATTCGGAGGAAAAGTGACTGTTGGCGATGGCAGTTCTGTGAGTGGATATGCCAGTGCCGATTTCGGATTGATGTTTTCTGGTGAGATAAAGACATCCGTCCTTGGTATTGAGCTTAGTAACGATTTGGATTTAGATGGACTGAACAATTGGATGAATTTCTCCGTAGGTGGACAATATTCGGTACCACTTTCTGAAACTGTCAGGTTTAAACTATCTGTTGGTCCAAATTTACTTTATGAATTTGCTTCAGAAAAAGAAAGTGATGGTATGGATGACATGTGGGCCTGCGGAATTCAAGGTAATCTTGGTGTATCAGTGGAAACGGAAGATACGCTTAGTATTGTTGCTGGTTGTACTCTTGCCTATGATCCTTGGATTTTCGGCAGTGATGCCCTGGATGAAGCAAAGGAACATCTTACGGATGTATCCCGATCTATCCTTATTGTGTATCCGACTATCGGTGTTACATTCAACTTATAGTTAATTTTGGTCACAAATTGTGACAATGCATCTAATAGCATCAAGACCGTCTGAAAGGGCGGTCAATTCTTTATCGTAAGACAAGCAGTAAAGATTAAATTATAGAGGTTTTTGCAAAACTCACGGATGCCTGAATAAATATTCATGGATGATGCATATCCATGCAGGAGTCATGCCTGACAGCTGCAGGGGATAGGAACTGGCCGCATCGCGTAGCCTTTATAGCCTGCCCGCAGGCCTGCGCGCACACACGCAGGACGGACACCCTCTCGGGTGCCTGCCTGTCTCTGCCATCATTTCCGTTCCACCCTTCCTGCTATGCGCTCTTCCCTGCCGCCTGCCGTGCTTCCAGCACCTTGTCCATCCGCTTGACGGTCAGCAGCAGTACGGCAAGCCGCAGGTATATGAAGAATCAGGGTACGCAGAAGGATGACTACAGGCAATTGTATCTCAACCTTGGAAGCGAATGACCTGATGCCTTGGTAAGGGATACCTCGGGGCTTGCACCGAGGAGGATTCATTCCTTTTCTGTATGGTCTGAAAACGTCGATTTGGTAATACGAAAAGACAAACAAACGGGACCGTAACTCAGTGGGAGAGTGCTACCTTGACATGGTAGAAGTCGTTGGTTCAAACCCAATCGGGCCCATATTTTTATTATTTGTAGTATGGTTATTTATTTAGAACTTCTGAACAGTCAGCGTTCATATAGATTTCTTCACTGTTACCGTTATTGTTACCGTTATTCGCGGTGCATGCGGTTTAGAAGGCATTTATATGGCTAGACCACGTCGGAAGTTTTCTTTGTATAAAAGGAAAAATGGTTCCAAGATTGTCTATTATGCAAAGGTAAAGGAAGGCGGTTCTGATAACCTTGCAGAATATAGGCTGTCGACAGGACAGACTTCAAAGGTTGCAGCGGAACGCTGGACGCTTGCTTATCTGGAAAACAAGAAAAAGACAGAGCAGAAACCGAAAGACAGGATATCACTTTTGCCCAGTTCACTGACGGATTCTGGACTATGGACGGCAACTATGCCACAGGAAGGCTGGCAAGACTAAGAACCATGTCGGTAGTTTAGGACTCACTGGAAACGATCTGTTGACTTCTTAATGATTCTGTATTATTCTATAAGCGTAAAATATTTTCATTTAACAGGAATAAAAATCATGATTGAATCATTTTCTGTTTCAAATTTCAGATCTATCAAAGACACGCAGACACTCAGTTTTGTATCGAACAAGAAGATGAAAAACGATGCTGATGATTCTCTTCTTATTTCGGTTAACGACAATATGAAACTTTTGAAATTTGGTGTTCTTTATGGATACAATGCATCTGGGAAATCCAATATTTTGTTAGCTTTCGATGTACTTCGTAATCTTGCTCTTGATGGCCCTCGTACGAAGGATGGTGATACTAGTTACGAACCTTTTGCTCTTGATAAAAGAAATATGTCACAGCCAAGTGAATTCTCTTTGGTATTCTTCATTCATACCATTAGGTATTCTTATGATATCGCAATTACTAAAAAGACAATTCTTTGGGAAAAACTCTATTTCAGTCCTGAGGGAAGAAAGACCTGTCTTTATACAAGGCATTACGATGAGAAAGCCAAAGTTGCGAAGACAACGTTTGGAAAAGCGACAGGTTTACTTGCGAAAGATAAACTTGTCTTGAATGGAAACACGCTTGGAAATAGTAGTGTTCTCTATGCATACCAGAAGACAAACATCCATTCAGAAGAACTTGAAAAGGTTGTCAGTTTCTTCAAACATAGTATCATGCCGCTCGTGACTCCCAAAACAAATCTTCTTGACTGGAGTTTGAATAAACTCGACAAGGACAAAACAAAGCGAAAATTTTTCATATCATTGATGAAAAAAGCTGATTTTCAGATTTCAAACCTTGAGATACAGAACGAATCAAAAGAAATCTCTGACAAAATGATTGGTTTGCTTGAATCGGAGGGAGCCCCAAAGGTGTTGGTTGAACAACTCAAGAAAGAGAAAAAAATTGATGTGAAGAAACTGCTTTTTGAACATTCCTTGCAGAATGGGATAAAAAAATCTTTTCCTGTTGACGAGGAATCTGAAGGAACACGGAGGTATTTTGGTCTTGGGGGAGTGTTGAATGAGCTTTTGAAAGGAGAAACGTTCCTTGCAATCGATGAGTTAGAAACCTCTCTTCATTCTGATCTCGTTTCTTTCTTTCTTAAGATGTTTCTATTGAATTCCAAGACTTCTCAGCTTTTTGTAACTACCCATGAACAGTTTCTGATGGACAAGGATTACATGCGAAATGATATGGTATGGTTTTGTGAAAAAGAGGATGATGGTTCATCAACGTATTATCAAGCCCAAGATTTTAAATTGCACAAGAACGTGAGCCTGGCGAATTTTTATCGGAGTGGCAAGTTCGGTGCTGTTCCTGAATTAGGAAACCCTGTCATTGGGGAGGTCAAGAAGTGAGAAAGCCTCGCCAAAGGAAACTGAAAAAAGCAATTGCAATTTTGGGCGAAGGTTATACCGAATGGTATTATTTCGATTACATTCGGACAAGCAGGCATTACTCGTTTTCCTTGAAACCGGAACTTCCTGGACCTTCTGATTACACAAACATATTTCGAAAAGCGAGACTGTTGTTACGCAAATCTTATGATTTGGTGTTTTGTGTCCTTGATGTTGATACTATTGCACGGGACAATAAACAATCTGAAGCATTCAAAAAAGCTTGTACGTCTTTACCTAAAAAAATCATTCCCATTACAAGTTATCCTTGTATAGAAATGTGGTTTCTCTTGCATTTCCTTGAGCACTCGCCAGGAAGAGAATATCAATCATATGACGAGATTGTACCAAAACTTAGGAACTATCTTGCCAATTATCAAAAGACACAGGAATATTTCAAGAAACATACTCCATTTGAAAGAATGGAACAGCATGGCGGTATTGAGCGGGCTATATCCAATGCGGAAAACATACTGAAAGCAAAACAGAAAGATTTATCTCTGTTTCAACGGTCTTATTCCGAAATAGGAAAGATTCTTCAACAACTTGAAAAGTGTAAGGATTGTTCTTTCAAGGATGATTGTCTTGGGTGTGCGGAACGAATGATGACAGTATTTTCCGTAACGAACAAAAAAGGAAAGAAATAAGTGGCAGAAATTGATGACATAGTTCATAGTTGGAAAGATGCACTTGTTTTAAGAGAGGAAGAGGATAAAAATCTAGGATTTCGATCTGTTCAGGTAGGTGCTATTTCAGCAATTAAAGCACATTTTATTTCCAAGCCAGAAAGAAAGGCAATTGTCGTTATGCCTACAGGAACAGGAAAGACGGATGTGATGATTGCAACAATGGTTGGGGAACAATTAAAGCGGACATTGATTCTTGTTCCTTCTGCAATGCTCCGTCATCAAATTGCAGAGAAATTTAAGTCTTTTGGAATATTGAAGCAATACTATCTTGTCAAACCAGGTGCTCTGATGCCCTTGACAGAAGAATTGAAAACATGGCCAAAAGTACCAGAAGATTTTTTTACCAATAGAAATGTTCTGGTTGCTACTCCAAGTATATTTCGAGGCCACGAGCAAGAACTACCGTATCTTGTAAAAGATTTTGAAGCTCTCTTTATTGATGAAGCACATCACATGCCTGCCCAGACATGGCAAGTTGTAGGCAATGCTTTCAAACGGAAAAAAATTATCCAATTCACAGCGACGCCATTCCGTAATGATGGAAAATTATTGCTTGGAGAGATTATTTTTAATTATTCTTTGTCTCTAGCATTAAAGGCTGGTTATTTTACTGAAATAGATTTTGAACCAATTGAACAGTTTGACACTGAAAAAGAAGACGCAGATATTTCATCAAAAGCAATAGAGCTGTTAAGGAAAGATATTGCTCAAGGCTTTGACCATAAACTTCTGGTAAGAGCGAAGACCATGAAAAGAGCAGCAATTTTATATAATGAGTATTATAATATCTCCAGTACAAATGATTTATGTCCAGTGCTAATTACATCTAACAAAAGTTCTACAAAACCAAAGAATGCTGTAGCTCTTTACAATGAAGGAAAAGCAAAAATCGTAGTTGCTGTTGATATGTTTAAAGAAGGAATAGATGATGCAAAATTCAAAATTGGAGCATTACACGACAAGTATAAATCTCTTCCTGTTACGCTACAGTTTCTAGGAAGGCTTACAAGAGTGGAACCTTGCAAGCTAGGTCATGCAAAACTTGTAGCCAACTTGGTAAATGATGATTTTATCCCCGAATTGCAAGATTTATATTCTGAAGATACTGACTGGACATTTCTTCTCCCGAAATTGTCCGATTATGCCATTACAAAACGGATATCATTTCAACAATTACTAGAAGAATTCAATAAAAAAGATGAAACCTCCCAACGAGATTTAGAATATGTTTTGGCGCATTTCAGACCTCAATTCAGTATGAAAGTATATTCCATTCCTGAGGACTCATTCATTCCTCATAACATTACAAATATGAATAAGCAGGAAGGTACAATTTATTCCAATCGAGAAAATACTATTCTTCTTTGGGTCTATACATCTCAAGAAAATATAGAATGGATGCCAAATTCAGATTGTAAAAATAAAAAGCTGAATCTGCACCGTGTTGCTAATCCAAGCCGTATTGAATAAGTTTCTGATGCGAGGTAGTGTAGCACTACAATTGTATGATCGGGCGGTCGGGTGGTTGCAGATGTGGTAGTCCCCTGCCTGGCCGCTCTTTCCTGCAAGCGGACTACCAGCATGAAGAATTACAAATCTGACTCCAGGCGTACTACGCCCTGGACAGGGAGAAAGGACGCAACTCCTCTCCAGTCTTTCATAGACAGATGCAACAGCGACAACTTCAACCGGAGGCATCCACGCATAGCCGACACGGATGAAGCGGGGCTGGTGAACTCATTCAAGCCGGAGGCGTGCCCGCGTTGCGGCTGTCCAAGCATAAAGGGGTTCGGACACACGGCAGCCGGAATCCAGAGGTACAGGTGCAACGGCTGCGGCAGGACCTTCACCCCGCTGACCAACACCATCTTCGACAGCAGGAAGATCCCGTTGACCGAATGGCTGGATTTCCTCCTGTCAATCTTCGGCTATGGAAGTTTCAGGCTTGTCTCCAAATCCAACAGGAATGCATACAACACGACACGTTACTGGATTGAGAAGGTATTCATCGTGCTCAGGGATTATCAGGATGACATTGTACTTTCAGGAAGGATCCAGCTTGACGAGACATTCCATAAGATGCGGAATCCTGACATCCAGCGGAAGGATGGGAATCTCGAGCTCAGAGGAATCTCCCGGAACCAGATCTGCATAGGAATGGCAAGTGACCAGAACAATGTCATCGCCTTTGCCGAAGGACGGGGGAGGCCGACAATCGGCGGGACTCTCTCAGCGTTCAAGGGTCACATAAGCCCCGGGTCGACGCTGGTCCATGACATGGACCTGTCGCACAGGGCCCTGGTCAAGGAACTGGGTCTCAAGAGTCTGGAATACAACTCAAAGGAGCTCAGGAAACTCCCTGATGCCGATAACCCGCTGAATGAGATAAACCAGCATTGCAACATGCTCAAGAAGTTCCTCAAGGCCCATTCCGGGTTCATCAGGGATGACATCCAGGACTATCTGAACCTGTTCTGTTTCATCACCAATCCACCTGAGGGGAAGCATAGGAAAGTTGAAAGGCTGATGGATATGGCAATGGGTTGCCGTAAAACACACCGGTATCGACCAAAAAACTCAAAATAAACGCTTGGAATGCAGTTCATCAGCAACACGGTGCAGATTCAGCTTTAAAAATAAAGGATGGGGATATTATCTTTTGGTCGTTGATAACAAACATCATCTTTGTTACTTCAATGGATCTGTACATGGAGTAGGAGAGGATGCTTTTGTGATGAAGTTGATTCCGGGAGCTCGAACCTTGCAAAATCCAGAATATTATTACAGAGTACTTGGAAATCTTTCACATCGATTGATAAAAAATGTAGGGTTACGAAAAACGCCGGTTAATCTTATTACTTACCAATCTTTTATGGGTGATGCTGTCCAAGATTCACTTTCTGTCCTGATGACCAGTAGTTCATCAAAAGTACTTTTATTTGGTGTGGGATACCATGGAAATGGAAAGGAGACGGTCGGAGCATCAACTAATGGGCGGATTTGGTCATTTTCTTCTGGAAGACTTGATGAATTCTGTGAATGGGCGTGCAAGATGGGAGAGAAAATTACAGACGATAGAATTACTACGGAAGATATTATTCGTGGGACAATAATTCCCAAAAAAAAATTGCAGAGATACCAAATATACCAGTTCTTTCTGTTCGTTATGGGGAAAAAACAGAATCTGAGAAATGTGAGTCAAATTACCGTATTATGGTGGATGATGTGGATTACTCTATTTGGGATACTTCCTTAGCGATAATCGAAAAAAGTCAAACCATGCATGAAATACGCTTCAATCTTTGCTATTCAGATAATAGAACAATTGAATTTGTATTTCAATTGAACAAAAACGAATGCTCAATCAAACAGGTACATCATAAAAGCATTATAATGATTAAAACAACTGGAAATTCAAAAGGTGAATCATTAGAGGCTTTCTTTTCCCATGATTTTCCTGTGTTTTGTTTTGCTGATCGGTCCGAGATTAAGGGTAATGCTTCCTATAAACTGGAGGTTGAAGCTCCCTTATCTGTACCGTTTGATGATGCCTATGCAGAGGTATGGTCTTGGGATGGTATCAATATTCGTAAGGAGGCTTTTCATCCATCTTATGCTGGCGATAGAAATCAAGAAAATAAAGATTGTATACAATATAAGGTTATACAAACTGTTATGGAAGATTTTGATGTTATTTACCTAGATGATGGTTCTGGTGAATGTGCTGATATTGTTGGAATAAAGCAATCCGAGGGAATTGTTAATTTCCATTTTTATCACTGTAAATACAGTAAGGCAGACAAACCAGGGGCTAGAAAAGAGGATCTTTATGAGGTCTGTGGTCAAGCTATTAATTCATGGAGATGGAAAAACAATCTTTGTCAATTATGTAAGAGACTTATCAATAGGAGCTCAAAGCATCCTGAACGATATATGAAAGGAAATATAAAGAATATGAATGAAATAAAATACAAAATTTCAAGAACGGAGGGAAGGCTTTGGATTCATATTGTGCAACCAGGAATTAGTAAGCAGAAACTATCTCCAGAAATCAAGAACCTTCTTTCAAATGTTCGTTCTGAATTAAAAGACTATGGAAACATTGAATCGACATTGATATGTTTAGATTAACAACCCAAATTCCCTCGCAAGCTGTAACGAGGGAAGTCCCCAAAAAATCAAATAACCAGGGCAAATTAGTAGACAATATGAAGTGACCTCCTAAGTTTGCAAAGACGTGAATTCTGCTGCATACTTAGGAAAAATCAATTTTACAGTATGGAACGTGAGCACATACAAATTGGAGGTCACGATGGAAAGTATAATTTATGTAGGGGTGGATGTCCACAAGGCTACCAACAGCGTCTGCATGTTCGACAGGGAGCACAACCGCTACCTGGGAGAAGCCGCAAGGATGGAAGCAGGGGCACAGTTCCTCACGAAGTTCCTGAGGAAGGCGCGCAAGGATTTCGCCCTTGCCCCGTCAGTACGGTTCCTCATCGGCTATGAGGCCGGTCCCACGGGCTTCGGGCTGTGCAGGGCGATGAACAAGGTGCAGGGATGCACCTGCGTGATCATGGCGCCGACCACCATAGCACGGGCATCGGGGCAGAAGGTGAAGACCGACAGGCGCGATGCGATGCTGCTTGCGGTGACGCTTGCCAACGGCACCTACAGGAAGGTGGCCCTCCCCGACAGCGAGGATGAGGCGGCGAAGGAATACACGAGGATGCGCAATACCCTTGCAAGGCATCTGAAGAAGGCGAAGCAGAACCTCCTCTCCTTCCTACTGAGGGCCGGCTGCTCCTATCCGTTCCCCGGTTCCTACTGGACCGGGAAGTTCAGGCAGTGGCTGAAGTCCATACGGTTCGGGAACGGGCTGCTCCAGCTGGCGTTCGAGCAGTACCTGCAGGAGACGGAGGACCTCAGGGCCAAGCTGGAGCTCATAGACGCCAGGATAGAGGAGCTGGCGGATTCGGAGCGCTACAGGGAAAAGGTGGGCAGGCTCGTCTGCTTCACCGGCATACAGACGCACCTGGCCCTCTCGTTCTGCTGCGAGGTCGGCGACTTCAGCCGCTTCCCCGATGCACGGCGGTTCGCAAGCTTCCTGGGCATATGCCCGGGACAGGAATCGAGCGGGCAGAAGGTGAGGTACAACACGATAACGAAATGCGGCAACACCAGGCTCCGGCTGCTGCTGGTGGAAGCTGCGAAGGGCATCAAGAGGAGCAGCCCGTACGGCAAGTCGAAGCGGATACTCGCAAGGCAGCAGGGGCAGTGCCCGTCGGTCATAGCCTATGCGGACAGAGGTTCCAGGCGGGTGAGAGGCAAGATCGCACAGCTGGAGAAGAAGGGCAAGAACTGCAACGTGGCGACGGTGGCTGGGGCACGGGAGCTGGCCTGCTTCATCTGGGGCATGATGACCGACAACATCGGCTAGCACAGGCCTGGACAGGGCAAGGACGGAGGAGCATTTGCCATGGACAGGGACAAGGGAAAGGAGCAGTACATGATCCAGCCATCTTCGACTAAACTATGAGACTGAAACAGACTCTCGCTTTTAGACTGAAAGGGCTTTCGACGAACCATTGACCTGTAGGTACCCAATCCACGTATATCAGAATGGCCAAGTGTCGAAAAGACTGTAGCCTTTATCCTTATCCACGTCCATGACATCTGCAGAAACGGCTCAACCGATGAAAAAGGAGTAAAGATTGTTACAATAGTGCTTGACAAACGGTCACATCTTGCAATATGTTTTTTCAGGGAGTATGTTACAGATTATGATGGAAATGACAGAGTATCCTGACAAAGACTTTCTGGCTACGGAACCTGTCAGAAAACTGGTATTGCGGCTTGCATTTCCTGCAGTCGTCGCACAAATCGTAAACCTGCTGTACAATCTGGTGGATCGCATCTATATCGGGCATATGGGAGCTGGCAGTACAGTGGCTTTGACAGCTCTTGGCGTGTGCTTTCCCATACTTACCATGGTAGCGGCTTTCACTGCGTTGGTTGCCAACGGCAGTGCTCCCCGTGCGTCCATATTCTTAGGAAGGAGAAAGACTGCTGAAGCTGAGAAAATCATGGGAAACAGTTTCTCGGCCCTCGTAGCTGTGGCGTGTGTCCTGACGTTCCTGTTGATTGTCTTTGACCGGCCATTGCTGCTGTTCTTCGGAGCCAGTCCAGTGACTTTGGACTATGCCAAAAGCTACCTGGACATCTATGCAGTCGGTACCATATTCGTCCAGCTTGCCATGGGAATGAACAATTTCATCACTGCCCAGGGGTATTCTCGGCAGGCAATGATTTCTGTGGTAATTGGGTCAGCGCTGAATATTGCCTTGGACCCCATTTTTATCTTTGTCTTTCATATGGGTGTCCGCGGGGCTGCCTTGGCAACGATTATTTCCCAGGCCTGTTCTGCCTTGTATGTATTGCGTTTCCTGCTTGGGAAACGGACCGTCCTGAAACTGCGGAAGGAAAATCTGAAAATTGTCTGGCATATATTGCTGCCTAGTCTTGGACTTGGGGTGGGGCCTTTCATCATGACAAGCACGGAGAGTGCCTTGCTTGCGGCCTTCAATGTGAATCTGCTGAAATATGGCGGAGACTTGGCTGTAGGTGCGATGACAATCTGCAATTCAGTGGTAAGTGTCATCCATTATTTTGTCCTTGGCTTGGGACAGGGCGGACAGCCTGTCATCAGTTTCAACTATGGTTCGGGTGACAGCAAGCGGATGCATCAGGCAATTCGGGTTGTCTTTGTTTCCAGCCTTGTCGTTTCCTTTACTTTCTTTTCTTTGTTTGAGCTGTTTCCTGGCATTTTTGCGGCTATATTTACTTCCGATCCTGATCTTATTTCCATGTCTACGTGGGCACTGAGGGTCTATGCAGCTTCTGTCGGTGTGTTCGGGTTGCAGAATGCTGCGCAGCTTACCTTTACTTCTCTTGGACAGGCAAAGGTATCAAGCTCCATTGCAATATTACGCAAACTTGTACTGCTCATTCCTCTTACCTTCATCCTGCCGTTGTTCATGGCTGACAAAGTGCTCGCGGTCTTTATGGCTGAACCGCTTTCTGATGGTATTTCCGTCATCTATACGATGGTGATGTATTTTCTTGTCATGCGAAGGATCGACAGGCAGCTGGTACGATAATGTGTGTGATTTGGATGGATTTTCCGCTATTTCATGATACAATACCTTGAATCAACAGGAATTTGATGGGAATATAAAAAATAAATGGAGTATGCGGCAATGGATAAGCCAATGATATATGTTATTGAAGATCATGATGTCATCAGAGATGGAGTCAGACAATACCTGGAGTTATCGGGTTTTGACTGCATGACGTTTGCGAATCTCAAGGAAGCGGACATCGGTTTTTCCGATCGTTTGCCGGACCTGCTGCTGCAGGATGTTATGCTTCCTGATGGGGACGGATTTGAATATGTGAAGGAACTTCGAAAGAAGTATGATTTTCCTGTCATATTTATGACGGCCCGTGTAGAAGAGTCCGATAGGATCCTAGGATTTGAAATCGGTGCTGACGACTACATTACAAAACCGTTTTCTCCGAAAGAACTTGTGTTGAGAGTCAAGGCCGTACTACGCAGGTACCAGAAAGCAAAGCTCGGATACTCCGGAGATGAGGTTGATATGACCTTTGAGTTCAATGGCAATACTCTGAAGATTGAGCGTGATGCCCATCAATGTTCTGTAGGCGGAGAATTGCTTTCGCTTACTGCCGCAGAATGGCGGGTGCTGCTGTGTCTTGTTGACAATGCACACCTTTTGGTATCCCGCGGAAAGATATTGGAAGAATGTTTTGACTATAGTGCAGAAAGCTATGAACGTATCGTAGATACCCATATCAAGAATATCAGGGCAAAACTTGGTGACGGCGGATGGATTGAGACTGTAAGAGGTTATGGGTATCGTTTCGTCGGCATCTGTCAGGACGATGATGCATGAGACGGTTCTTTGTCCGAGTCTTCCTGACTATTGCGGGCATAGCGCTGCTTGTGCTTTTGCTGAGTACCACATTGGTCTTTTTCGCTTTCCGTGGCCGGAGTACCGAATGGGGTGAGCAAGCCTATGAAATGTTCTGCGACAAGATGGCGAAGCAGATAAGCAGTGCGGGAAACTATATTTCTTTCAATCAATTTGTCGATATTGCTTATGAGCTTGCAAATTACGATGACCGTATCAGCGGCTTGCTTTTCAGGGATTCAAGCGGAAGGGTTGTCTTTTCTGCCGGTACGACAAGCGATGGCAAGGCTCTTGGACAACGTAAGATCGGTGATGAGGAGATACTGAAGCGACAGCTTGCAGGCAGTACCCGAAGGACTAATTTTTTGGAGGGCGAGAATCTTGATCCATCTACGTTCAAGACAGTCGAGGTAAGCGAACCTGTCACTATCCTCAACATGGGATATGATTTGACGAACCAGTTCCAGGTCTATCTCTCAGCTTCTTATGGCATTTTGCCGTCAAGGACTCTTGAGATGCCTTCGATGGTCAAGGCCGGACAGATTGCAGGTAGCCTGATGATCTGTACGGACAGCTACTATTCATTCAGCGTGGATGTGCTGACATATACGCCTGATACCTACGGAAATACCGGTGAATTGGTCCATTATGTCTTTGGCAAGGCAATTGCGGCCGGATTGCTTTCCTTGGTTCTTGCCCTGTTGCTCAGTTTTTTCTTCAGTAGGAAAAACCAAAAATATGTGGGCGATGTCGAGAAATCGTTGAAAGCTCTTGCAGATGGAAAGGAAGATGTAACTCTTCCAAAGACCAAGGTCGAGGAATTCAAGCAGATAAATGCGGCAGTAGAAGACCTTGGCAAATCACTTTCCCTCAACAGAGCCAACCGAAGAGCTTGGTTACGGAATATTTCCCATGATATGAATACTCCCGTTACTTCCATGCGTCTTTTGGTCGATGGCATGCTGGACGGAATGTTTCCTATGGACAAACATATTATCGGTAGACTGTCTACTGAACTGAATGACCTGTCTGGCCGAATCAACAGGGTAAGGGAATATGCCGGACTGCAAAGTCCTGACAGAAAAGCAAGCCCCGAAGGTGTCGACGCTGCCGATTTCATGCATACTCTTCTTCTTGCTTATAAGAATGATGAGAAAAGGGTAGAGGTTACCACAAAGAGCGAAGTGATTGACTGTGACCCTGAACTGATGTCCCGTGCCATGAAGGAACTGCTGGACAATGCACTTGCCGCAACCAAAGGCAAAGTGACCGTGTTGCTTGACAGGAGAAGGATTGAGGTCTCGAACGAGGGGTCCCTGCCTGCCGGCATTGATTTCTTTGAACCTTGGGAAAGAGGCGACAAGGGACGGACAAGCGGTGGAAACGGGCTTGGGTTGTCTATTGTGTCCCAGGTAATGCGCTTGCATGGGGGAACGGCAGAGATCAAAAGCGAGGAAGGAAAGGTAACGGTTTATCTTGCCTGGCCTGAGGAGAAATCAAGTTCAGTCCCTGTGAAATCCAGAAGGCGGAAGTTACCCTCTGCATAGCTGATGTAGGTGGGGCACCAACCGCCTTTCGGCAATGAAACCGAACCAGGGTTGAGATGCAGGATTTTCCCTTCCAATTGCTCGCGAAGAGGTATATGGGTATGCCCAGTCAGCAGTATGGTACCTTCCTGCAGATATGTAGGGAAAGGATGGTGCCCATGTACAAGGAAAAAAGTCTTGCCGTCAGCTACCAATTCCGTATGGGCGCTTGATATATCAAACTCCAGGACCATCTGGTCAACTTCTGCATCACAATTACCCTGGACACAGATAATATCATGTTTGAGGGGATTCAACATGGCAATGACTTTTTTCGGAGCATACTCACGTGGCAGGTCATTCCTGGGACCGTGATAAAGGATATCGCCCAACAGGAGCAGTTTGTCATAGTTGCCTTTGGTGTAGGCTTCCATGAGCTTGGCACAGTACCAGGCACTTCCATGTATATCAGATGCAAGCAACAGTTTCATAGATAATTCCTTCAATGGTTTTGCAGGGATTCTACTATGGGATGCTGCTCCTTTACAAGGGGAGGATTCAGAAGTAGAGACCAAGGGACAGCAGGCCTTTCGGATATGCTCCCAACACACTGTCCTTTACATATTGCAGACCCGCATCAAGTTTGAGTCCGAAGCTTGGGGCAAGTGTCTGAAGATAACTTATATTAGCTCCGTAACCGAAGAACCTTGTCAAATCGTCTGTCTTCAAGCCGATACCTGCCAACGCGAAGCCTTGGAAGAACGTACTGCTGTCGTTGCTGTGGCGTAGTGGAAATGAAAGGCCTGCCCGTACGGACACATTGTTGTCGATTCTTTCCGCTACCGTCGTATTGTCAGCATCTTTTTTATGATTGAAGTATCCATATACTCATAGCTCCCTGCAAAGTAAAGGGAACACTGTTTCCTACTGAAGCGTTCGACGATGCCACCTATGCTGAATGGCTTGCAGTAATAATCGCTTGAAGAATAAGATGTTGCTTCCGGAATTGTAGAAAGAGGAATCAAGCTATAGCCGACCATGGCTGAGATTGTAGTGTCAGACGGCAGAAGGAAACGCTGCAGATTACTTGGTTCTTTCTTGCTTTTTTCTGGATTTTTCGGTTCCGTGGATGTCTGTGTGGATTGTGCTTCACTCTTGACCGGCGGGGTTCCTTTTTCAGTATTCTTGACCACGGCTTCCTGCTGTTTCATCTGATAGAATTTTTTGTTGACGGAATTCAATGGCAGGTCGAGAGGTGAACTCGCGATGCCTTCAGGATAGACAAACAGATGTTTGAATGAGAAATTCATGGCCGTGTTGATGGGAGTGACCTCTACGGCTACTTTTGTCTGGTGATCATTCCGTAGCAGATTGAACTGAGCTGATTCAATTGCAAGTGCTTTCAAATTTGAATTTATATGACCCTTGAGCAGTAACCAGACCGAGAGAAAGGTATGGTCATAAAAGATAGACTGCTGCAGTGCCTTTACGTCTGCTTCATAGACCTGCATACCTGCTGTAGAAAGGGTGCTCATGTCGTCAGGATATTTCTGACTGCTGATAGCTTTGAGGGGAAGGGTGAAACTATAGCTGAGATGATTTCCCAGCATGTGGAAATCGTATGTACCTTTCCAACCGAAGTCAATCGGACTATAAGAGACATTCGAACAGTTGAAGCCGGTCCTGAAGAAGGTATGTTTTGCTTCGACGGCATCGTAAATATGTCTGAAGGCATCGATTGCCTGCTCTGTGTAGTCAATGTAAGTTTTCTTGATGACGGCATCAAATGCGGTCAATCGGTATTCGTAGATTGCATCGCGTTCCTTTGTCATTTTAGCTTTTTCAGTCTTTCTTGCTTCCTGTGCCTGCTGTGTCGGGTTTGTACCCTCCATATCCGAGAGAAGGTAGCCGATCATATCAAAAGCTTTGTCTTCAAGCGTTCCCTGCATGGCATCCTTTTTCCTGATCGATGTTTCGATATGTTTTCTCATGGCATCGGTGTTTGCAGACAGGTTCTGCCAGCTGGTATCCAAATTCGCCAGATAAATGAGATATTCCTGGACACTGCTGTTATCCCGCAATGTTATGTTTTCCCTCATGCTCAAGGCTGATGCAACCAAAGCTTCGCTTTCTTTGCCGGCAAGATACTTCTGAGCTGACCTGACTGCCTCTTTTTTGCTGGTAAGATTGTTCAGTTCCTTTGTGTTTTCGTTGATTTCATCATTGAGCGCAGGTGTACCCGACACCTTCAGGTCCGCCCGAGTCTGTAGCAATTCGTTGTTATGGTCTATCAGCAGTTTTTCTTTTTCGAATATCCATGCCATTTCAGGGATACCTGAATGTTTGATCTGACTTAGCCTTGCCCCCAATGCCAAGGCAATGAACTGTGCATTGACAAGTTTGTCATAGCGGTCGATACCTGATTGTATGATGGACAGTTTTATCGATGTGTTTGTATCCTGTCCAGAGATATAACGTTTCTGAAGATTGGAGAGGTCTGTCAGACAGGTTTCAATCTGATCAAGGTAATGGGAAAGTGCCGTGTCATAGAAAATTACCTTGCTTACATGGGAACCTTTGTCTTTTTCTTCTTTACTGGACCATGAGTTGGTGATATTGATACCTACCAGTTCGTTTTTCAAGGCAACTTCATTTTCTGGCGTAACGGTGATATCGGGACGGATCTGTGAGTATAGATTCTGAAGTGCCTTACGTTCTGCGTCTTCTGCTGTGTTGCCGTAGCCGGTGCTTGAAAGGTCGGCACAGAAAGCCTGGGCAATGGCAACGGCACAGAGTAAGAAGATTATGATTGATTTTTTTTTCATGACGGGTATCTCCTGGAAATAGTGACTGGTCGAAAAACGCGGCAGGCATATTCCGTTTGCTTCCTACAGTTGAGGATAAGTTCAACATTTCCTACAAATTGAGTCTCCCTTATCCTATCATGTATCCTATGACAGTTCAACTGAGATTTCCTGTAGATATATGCTTATGTCGTTTATGCCGATGGTGTTTCCATGCTGTGTTTTCTGAATTCCGTCGGTGAAACGTGGTAGTACCGGCGAAACAACCGGCTATAGTAGTTTACGGAGTCAAAACCACATTCCAGAGCAATTTCAGTGATGTTCAGGTCCCTTTCTGCAAGATAGTCCGTGGATTTTTCCAATCTGAGCCCATTCAGATAATCTGTCATGGTTTTTCCTGTAAGTTGCTTGAACATCCGACAGAAATGATAGACCGTCATATGGACGATTGCTGCCAGCTCGGCGATTGTTATCTTTCCTGTGTAGTGTGTGTCGATATGTTGCAATACTGGCTCAAACCGTCTGAGGTTTCTTGTTTTTGCAGAAAATTCCTCAGGAGATAGAATCTTTTCTACATGTGTCCTGAGCAGAAGGACGATCAGTTTATAGATAGATGATTTCACCGCAAGCTCATACCCAAAGTCTTTGGTTCCATATTCCCTGATGAGTTCAGTTACGGATACCGAGACTTCTTTGTCATCATGGATGAGGTTATGGAATGTAATCCGATCCTGGGACAGGGGTGCAAGGAACTTTGTCTGGCACTGATCTACTTGATTGCTGAATAGGAACGGCAGGTCAATCCTGATAATGTATAGATGCAAGTTATTTGAAAGGCTCTGTAGATAATGGAGCTCATTGCTATTGATGACAGCGATATCACCTGCTACCGCTTGGAAACAGTGTGCCCCGCATTCAAGGAAGGCTTTGCCTGAAAGAATGGCATAAAGCTGCATATGTTCGTGCCAGTGTTTTTTCCGCATGGTACCTGTGGGTAAGTCAGACCTTGGGAAAATATCCACACCGAAATGGGCATTGGGCATTTTCTTGTAAAAGTAATTCTTATCGACTTTCATGATGAGGCCTCATGTCAATATCGTGCTAATATGTAGCAATGCAGTTGTCGCACAGCATTTTACTTATAGCTATCATACTAGCCACAAAGTGGTCTGTAAACCGCAGGATTGTTACTGTCGTAAGGAGTAGTGGAAAGTATGAAAAAAACATCCGGAAAACTGAATAATGGCAAAGGTAGCACCCTGTTTGTCGTAGTATCCATGTCATTCTTGGCTACGTTGGATGCGAGTATCGTCAATATAGCTCTTCCTGTGATGTCAAAAAGTCTGGATGTGCCGCTCCTGTCCATTGAGTGGGTTGTCGCCAGCTATGTCATGATCATCTGTTCTACCTTGCTGTTTTTCGGCAGGTTGGGAGATATTGTAGGAAAGTCAAAGGTATTCAGTTACGGGACATTGCTGTTTGTTATAGGAACCTTATTATGTGGCCTGTGCAGTTCTTTTGTCCCGTTGATTATCTGCAGGTTCATCGAAGGGCTTGGTGCATCTGCCTATATGGCAAACAACCAGGGTATCATTACTGAACTCTATCCACAGGAAGGAAGGGGAAAAGCCTTGGGGATTTTGGCAGCTGCCGTGGCATTGGGTACCATGACCGGAGCTCCCGTAGGTGGCTTCATTGTCTCTGCACTGAGCTGGAATTATATTTTCTATGTCAATGTCCCGATCGGTGCGGTAATTTTCGGCCTTGGACTCAAGTATCTTCCGAAGGATAGAAAAAATAGGAGCCAGCATATAGACATAGCTGGTGCCGTACTCCAGTTCCTGGGGACTATGCTCCTGTTTGTTGCGTTGGTCAGGGCACAGGGATCGGGACTTTCAAATCCTTATATACTAAGCGTCATCCTGCTTGCTGTCATTATGATCATTCTGTTCATCTGTCGGGAAAAGAGAAGTCGACAACCACTTCTTGATCTCAGCCTTTTCAAAAACCATCTTTTTCCTTTGAGCCTTGGCTGTGCTGTGATTTCATTTATGTGCATTGCTGCCAGTACGTTTCTGCTTCCGTTCTATTTCGAAGATACGCTCAAGCTGTCACCGTCGATATCAGGATTGCTGATGATGATAACTCCAATCGTCATTGCATCTCTTTCGGCGCTTTGTGGAACCTTGGCTGACAGGATAGGAGCCGAGATCCTGACAGTGATAGGTCTTTCCGTGATGGCCGTGGATTTCTTTCTGATGTCTTTCTTGGGTCTTCATACGACACTTGGTATCTGTGGGATCCTGCTGGTAACCATGGCTATCGGACAGTCCTTTTTTCAACCTGCAAACAATTCACTTATCATGTCAGCTTGTCCCAAGTCCAAATTGGGTATCGGAGGCAGTGTAAATTCATTGGTGCGTAATCTGGGACAATATTCAGGAATCATACTGTCCACGACGTTTCTCTATGCCTTTATGAGCAGAAAAATAGGATATACGGTGACTGATTACATAGAAGGGAGAGATGATGTCTTCGTCTATGGCATGAAAAATGACTACAGGATACTGATGTTGCTCTGTGCTTTCGGTGCAATGCTTACCGGACTCCGTCTTGCAAGATCCAAGGCAATGAAGGAACAAAAATAGAGGAAACGGAAATTGTGGTCATGTAATCCAAGCAGCTATACTGAGTCATCAGGAAAAGAAGTACCGTAGTGCGGCGTAGCCTGAGATTTCTCAGCGGGACTGCAGTTCTTTCCAGATTGCCTTGCCTATGATTTCTCTTGCATCGGTTGCATCATAGAGCTGTTTCAGTTCCTGTGCCTTCTTTGCGAAGTCCTGATAGTTTCTGAAGATGTCTTTTACGTTGCTGAGGATGTGCTTGTAATGCCATGCTGACATGGAAATGCGGATGGCGGAGCCGAAGCTTTCCAGATGTTCCAGGTTGATCTTCTGTTCGGGCTGGGTGGCGACTCCGATCAAGGGAACGGCACTGGCAATGGCTGTCTGCAGTGTTCCTTGCCCTCCGTGGCAGATGACGAGGTCAACCTGCCGGTCAATTGTCTTTGCGGGAACAAAGGCATCCGTTACATACACACTCTTGTTCCTGAGTAGTTGCCGGGCCTCTTCGACGGGGCAGACAGATGGAGGCGATAGAATGATACCACTATACTGCAGGCCTTCAGGTGTATTGAACATCTTCACCATTTCCAACAAGGCTTTTTTGTTTCCTGAACTTCCCAAGGTACAGAAGATTTTCTTCTTTGTATTTGACTTGTCCAATATTTTGAGGATTTCCTTATCCTCAATTGCCATTTGCCTGCTCTGTGCATAGATTGGTCCTGTAAAGATGCAGTTGTTGCCATAATTCTCTGCATGGTAGAACTGAGGCAGGTCATTTACCAAATAAAGGTCGGATACAAGCATTTCAAATATATTGGTCAGTTCCTGGTCTTTCCAGCCTGACTGTTCAGCGGCCTTGCGGATGCAGGAATGTTGCAGGGCTTGGTTTCCTTCTGCGACCTTGCGTGGGATATGCCTGAATATCCAATGCTGAACACCTATCGGAAGTCTTGAGGGTGTCAGTTCATCAGGGAAGGTGTGAGCTTCGTCTAGAAACGCCTTTTTCAGGGGGATTGGTAGGAACGCAATATTTTTTACATTGGGAATGACCATGCGCTTTGCAATGCTGCCTATGGGCCAGAAGCCATGGATGAGCAGGTCTGGTTTGATTGCCATGTACGCTTCCATTTCTCCTTGAAGGACATCATAGGCGAGCTTTTCATTTCCGATCAGCTCTCCGAATTTCGTGTCGAAATCCTCCTGGTAACGGATTCCTTTCATCTTTGGAGTAGCGTGATAGAGCTCGAAACCCAAGTCAAGGACATTTTGTTCGAACTGGCTTCCTCTGGTAAGGAATACAATCTTCAGGTTACAGTCTTCCGGCTTATACTGCTGTATTGCCTTTGCTATTTCGATTGCTCTGGTGGCATCTCCTCCGTTCTGGAATATGGTTGCTATTGCTATGGTTACAGTATACATGAGGGAACCTCTGATGTTTTTTATTTTCGTATTTCTAATAGGGCAATAAGTTGTTCCATAAACTGACTGCCATAATGAGTATAAATTGTAAATGTCTTTTTGGATAGGGTTGCAGAACTGTGTCCTGTTGGTCCTGATGTTTTTGAACAGCTTGTCAGTATGTTGTCTTGTTGTCAGTAAGAAGAGCACCTTGCTCCCTAAAAGAGGTCAGGTGGCCGTAAACAGGGAATGGGTTTCTAAGTCGATATTGTTTAGGTATACTATGTTTCATAGAATGTATATCAAGACTAAGTAAAGGGTGAGAGAAATGGAAATACAGCGAAATCTTTATTTGGAACAGCTAAAAGTCAGAAAACATAATGGATTGATTAAAGTAATTACAGGAGTCAGAAGATGTGGTAAATCTTATCTTCTTCTTAAGATTTTCCGCAATGATCTGATTGATGCAGGAGTTCCGGAAGATCATATTATCATGGTGATGCTGGATGATATTTCATATGATTGGTTGAGAGAGCCACATGTACTATACGATTACATTAAGAACCAGCTCAAGGACTCAGCACAGTACTATGTGTTGCTTGATGAAATTCAGTATGTTCCTGATTTTGTTGATGTCTTGAATGGCCTTTTGCATATTGATAATGTCGATGCATATGTAACAGGAAGTAACTCGAAATTCCTTTCTTCCGATATCCTTACAGAGTTTCGGGGAAGGGGAGATGAAGTAAGGATATACCCTCTGTCGTTTGCTGAATTCTTCTCTGTCTATGATGGCAGTGCGGAAGAAGCTTGGGATGATTATATGGTTTATGGCGGAATGCCTCAAATTACAATAATGAAAGATGAAGAACAAAAGTCGACTTATCTTATCCGTTTGTTTCAGGAAACTTATCTCAAGGATATCGTTGAAAGGAATCAAATCAAAAACAAGGATGACTTGGACGAATTGGTCAATATCCTTGCTTCTTCCATAGGATCTCTGACTAATCCGACAAAATTAGAGCGCACCTTTAAATCTATCAAACACAGTACGGTTACTGCGAAGACCATCAAAGCTTATATTGATGCCTTGAGAGATGCTTTTCTTGTTGTCGGTGCACAGCGGTACGATATCAAAGGCAAACGATATATCAATACACCAATTAAATATTATTATGTGGATACAGGACTTAGAAATGCCAGATTAAATTTCCGGCAGATAGAAGAAACACATCTTATGGAAAATATTATTTTCAATGAACTGTGTATCCGTG